>VAZU01000364.1 GCA_005884745.1 Alphaproteobacteria bacterium | reverse complement strand
TTGTTGTCGATGCCGACCTTCGGCGCCGCGATCCAGCTCGCGAACTTGCCGGGCTCGAATTCCGGCTGCATCAGCCCTTCGATGAAGGCCCGGTCGGAATCCGAAGGCAGGAACTCGTCCCGGCGCTTCTGCCATTCCGCATCGCTCGAGAGATTGCCCGCCGGATCGGCCTTGATGCTCGCGAACTCGCCGATGTGGCGATGGAATGCGACGTGCGGCAGCGTGATCTCGAACCGGATGCCGAGCTTCTCGATTGCGCGATTCCACCGCCCGACGCCGGCGCTGCATTCGGCGACGTAATCGTCGCGCAGCCGCATGTTGAGCCCCGAGAGCGCCGGAACCTCCTGCTTGGCGATTGCTCCGTCGACGAGGCGGAGCACCGGATAGGTCTCGGATTCCAGCGCATGATCGTCCTCGAGCTTGTCCTCGCGGAACCGGCCCTTGAGCCCGGCGTGAAAGGCATTGGCCGCGTTGGTGGAGATCTCGCTGCCGAACAGATCGAGCGTGAGCGAGAAATGCAGATTGGCCTTCTTCTGGATGGTGGGCAGATCGATCACGCCGAGCTTGCGCACCGCCTCGATGTCGTTGGCATCCTCGATGCCGGCCGCCTTCATGGCCGCGCAGGTTTTTTCCACGATGCGGCCGATGCCGGTCTCGCCGACGAACATGTGGTGGGCTTCCTCGGTGAGCATGAACCGGCAGGTGCGGGAGAGCGGATCGAAGCCCGATTGCGCCAGCGCCTCGAGCTGCATCTTGCCGTCGCGGTCGGTGAAGAAGGTGAACATGAAGAACGACAGCCAGTCCGGCGTTTGTTCGTTGAATGCGCCGAGCATGCGGGGAGTGTCGGGATCGCCGGAGCGCCGCTCCAGTAGCGCCTCGGCCTCCTCGCGGCCATCGGCGCCGAAATATTTCTGCAGCAGATAGACCATCGCCCACAGATGCCGGCCTTCCTCGACGTTGACCTGGAACAGGTTGCGCAGGTCGTAGAGCGACGGCGCGGTCTTGCCGAGGTGGCGCTGCTGCTCGACCGAGGCGGGCTCGGTGTCGCCCTGGATCACGATCAGCCGGCGCAGCATGGCGCGATGTTCGCCCGGCACGTCCTGCCAGGCCGGCTCGCCCTTGTGGGCGCCGAACGGGATTTGTCGCGCCTCGACCTGGGGCGCGAGCAGGATGCCCCATTTGTATTCGGGCATGCGCACGTAATCGAATTTGGCCCAGCCCTTGGGATCGACGCTGACCGCGGTGCGCAGATACACCAGCGCCTGCTGGAACCCTTCCGGCCCCATGTCGTGCCACCAATCGATATAGCCGGGGTGCCATTTTTCCAGCGCTTTCTTCACCCGCGCGTCGCGAGCAAGATCGACGTTGTTGGGGATCAGCCCGTCGTAATCGACATTGACGATGTTCATGCCGCACCTGTTTGATTTGTCATGCCCCGCGAATGCGGGGCACCCAGTAGCCACGGCCTGCGCCGACCCCGCGTACGGTGGTTACTGGGTCGTCCGCATTCGCGGACGATGACATTCCTCATGTCCGTTCCCGATCGAAGCTCGGCTGGATGCCGCTGCCGTAGCGCTTGAGCGCGCCCTCGGCGCCGACCGCATTCGGGCGCTGGAACACCCAGTTCTGCCATGCGGTGAGCCGGCCGAAGATTTTCGTCTCCATCGTCTCCGGGCCGGCGAAGCGCAGGTTGGCCTCCATGGCGCTGAGCGCATCCGGCGAGAAGCTGGTGCGTTCCTCGATCATCACCCGCAATTCGTCGTCCCAGTCGAAATCCTCGATCGCCGCGGTGACGAGGCCGAGCGCCTCGGCCGCTTCCGCCTCGAGCGGGGTGCCGATCTTCTGCTTCGCGCGCTCGAGGCTTTGCGGCTCGCCGAGAAGCCGCGTTGCCAGCCGGGTCAAAGCATTGCCCATCGGATAGAGCCCGAAATTCGCCTCGCCGAGCGCGACGGCGGCGGGCGGGCGGTTGTCGCCCTCGCGGGTGCCGATCAGCATCAGCGACCGGTCGGCCGCGAACGCGAGCTCGGCGAGCGATCCGGCAAAGCAGCTGCCCGGCTCGATCAGCGCGATCAGGCTGCGCGCGGTGACGTCGAGCCGCTTGAACACCCGCTTGAGGTAATGGCGG
>VAZU01000363.1:2472-5596 GCA_005884745.1 Alphaproteobacteria bacterium | reverse complement strand
CTTCAGCGATTGCCACACCCCGTTCCACACCGTGTCGATGATGGCCACGTCCATCGCCTGCTCGCGCAAATACGGCAGGAACTCGCGCATCCCGCACAGCGTCTCGCAGGAGCTGATCGGGTGCGGGCTCTGCCGGCGGATGTAGCCCAGCGCCTCGGGGCTGTAGCTGTCGATCTCGATCCAGAACATGTCGAAATCGGCAAGCGCGCGGAGGATCTTGAGATAACCCTCGGTCTTGGCGTTGAAATTGAGGTCGAGCAAAAGGTCGATATCCGGGCCGGCGCCGTCGTCGAGCGCCTCCAGATGCATGCGCAAATTGCGCAGCACATTCTTGTCGACGTTGAGCTCGGGGTAGAACGGCCGGCCGAACCCCGGCCGCCAGCCCTGCGGCTTGCCGTCCTGGTAGGCGAACAGGTTGGTCTTGAGCGCGCCGAACCCCTTCTCGCGCACCTCGCGCCCGATCGCCTTGACGCCGTCGAGATCGGTGATCGCCGGCTTGTAGAAAGCCGGGTGATTGATGCGCCAGGTGGCGCAGTGCGACCAGTAGAGGCGGATACGGTCGCGCAGCTTGCCTCCCAACAGCTGGTAACACGGCACGCCGAGCGCCTTGGCCTTGGCGTCGAGCAGCGCGTTCTCGATGGCGCCCATGGCCTCGGTGACCACGCCGCCGGCGGCCGGCCGCGTCGCGCAATAGAGCTCCGCATGGATATGCTCGTGGGCGCTGACCGGCCGGCCGACCACGCGCCCGGCCAATTGCTCGATCACCGTGCCGACGCCCGGCGAACCGAAGCCCTCGTCGAACTCGCTCCAGCCGACGATGCCTTCGTCGGTGGAGAGCTTGAGGAAATTGTAGTTCCGCCAGCCGGCGCCGCAGCGCAGCGTCTCGAGCCTGGTGACCTTCATGCGTTCCTCCCGATGTTGCTCTTGTCGGCTCGGCGCGATGGTAGATTCCCGGCCGGCTCGGCACCAGCCCGGGCGGGCCGAGCAGTCACGGGTCATTGTCATCACGCCGCCGGATGTTTATGACGCTTTCGGCGTCCACGAAACCCAATGAAGCCGTTCGCGCGTCGTGGGGAAGCATCCGAACGGGACGGGAGGAGAGAATGAGGAAAAACGAGCTGCGAAAAACTCTCGCCGGCGGCGGCACCGTGCTCAACGGCTGGCTGTCGCTCGCCAATTCCTATTCGGCCGAGATCATGGCGCACCAGGGTTTCGACAGCGTGACCATCGATCTGCAGCATGGCGCGGTCGATTACCCGGCCGCGGTCGGCATGCTGCAGGCGATCTCGACGACGGCGGCGGTTCCCATGGTCCGCGTGCCCTGGAACGAGCCGATCCTCACCGCAAAGCTGCTGGATGCCGGCGCCTACGGGGTGATCTGTCCGATGATCAATTCCAAGGCACAGGCCGAGGCACTGGTGAACGTATGCCGCTATCCGCCGCGCGGCGCGCGCAGTTTTGGCCCCAATCGCGCGGTGCTGTACGGCGGCGCCGATTATTGGCAGCACGCCGATGAGGAGATCCTGCTGTTCGCCATGGTGGAGACCCGCGAGGCGCTTGCCAATCTCGAGGAGATCGTGTCGGTCGACGGCCTCGACGGGGTTTACGTCGGCCCCTCGGACCTGTCGCTGAGCATGGGAAAAACCCCGACGCTCGATCCGCAAGACGGGGAGGTCGTAAGCGCCATCAAGAAGATCTGCGCCAGCACCCGCAAGAACGGCAAGTTCGCAGGCGTGCACACGGACAGCGCCAAGACCGCGATCCGCCGCTTCGGCGACGGCTACCAGCTCTGCACCATTCTCAATGATGCCCGGCTGCTGGCCAATGCCGCCGCTGCTGCGGTGCGCGAGGCACGCGGAGAGATGCCGCAAGCCGCGGCGAAGACGTACTGAATCACCGCGGCGTCGTTCCGGCCGACCGCCCCGGATCAGGTCCGGGGCGCGCTCCGCGGGAGAGCCGGAACCCATCGCCACGATTCGATCCATAGGATTGTGTTCAAGGTCCCGGGTCTCGCTTGCGACGCTCGCTCGGCCGGGACGACGGGCTCATGAGACCGATCGATGAGCATTGCGGACGAGTACGACGCGATCGTGCTGGGTGCGGGCGCGGCGGGAATGACCGCGGCGGCGGTCGCCGCCACCGGAGGCTTGCGCGTGCTGCTGATCGAGAAGTCGGCGCAAGTGGGCGGCACGGCGGCAATCTCGGGCGGAATGGTCTGGATTCCGGCGAACGCCAAAATGGCGGACGCCGGGATTACCGATACCGTGGAGCAGGCGCGGCTTTACCTGCGCCATTGCGTGCCCGGCGGCTTCAACGAGCATCTGCGCTCGGCATTCCTCGCGAGCGCCGATGCGGCCATTGCCTACCTCGAGCGGAACACGTCGGTTCGCCTAAAACCCGTCGTCAATTATCCGGATTATTACCCCGATTTGCCCGGAGCGACGGGGGGAGGACGCGTGCTCGAGCCGGTTGCGTTCGACGGGCGAATGCTCGGAAAGCATTTTCGGCTGCTTCGGCCGCCATTGCCGGAATTCATGCTGTTCGGCGGCATGATGGTCGACCGCGCCGACATCCCGCATTACCGCAAGGCCGGGCGATCGTCCCTGTCGGCGGCACGCGTGGCGTGTACCTCGGCAACGCACTGGCGGCGCGGTTGCTGCACTCGCTGTTGCGCCAGAACGTCGAGCTCGCGTTGAATACGGAAGTCGCCGGCCTGATCAACGACAGCGGTAAGGTCGCGGGCGTGACCCTCGCGCGCGTGCGCAACGGCGAAGCGGGCCGCAGAGACATCCGGGCGAGCAGAGGCGTGGTGCTCGCGACCGGCGGGTTCTCGCAGGATCCGCAGATGCGGGCGAGATATTTGCCGGACGGAGCCGGAAACCTGTCGGCCGCGTGCTCGAGCATCACCGGCGACGGTCTGCGCCTCGGCATGCTGGCAGGCGGCGGAATGTGCGAGCAAAATGCCGACAATGCGTTCTGGACCCCGGTTTCCCGCTTCACGCGGCGGGACGGCTCGCAGGGCGTGTTTCCCCACACCGTGACCGATCGGGGCAAACCCGGCGTGATCGCCGTCAACCGCAGCGGGCGCCGCTTCACCAACGAGGCGCAATCCTATCACGAGTTC
>VAZU01000363.1:543-2438 GCA_005884745.1 Alphaproteobacteria bacterium | reverse complement strand
CGATCAACGGTTCTTGTGGCGTTACGGTCTCGGGGCCGTAAGACCGTTCGCGCTGTCGCTGCGCGAATATCTGCGCGGCGGCTATCTCGTCCGGGGACAAACGATCGGCGCGCTGGCCCTCGCGCTCGGCATCGATGCGGAACCGCTCGCGGCGACACTGGCGCGGTACAATGAAGGTGCCCGCAATGGAACGGATCCCGAGTTCGGCCGCGGCGGCGATGCCTATCAACGCTATCTCGGCGATGCGGATCACACGCCGAACCCCTGCGTGGCGCCGATCGAGCATCCGCCGTTCTATGCCGTCGCGGTCCATCCGGGCGACCTCGGCACGGCGGCCGGCCTCTTGACCGACGAGAACGCCCGGGTGCTGGACGGTGCCGGAAGGCCGATCGACAATCTCTATGCTTGCGGCAACGACATGAGCTCGATCATGAATGGCGCCTATCCGGGCCCCGGCATCACGCTCGGTCCGGCGCTGACGTTCGGCTATCTCGCGGCGAAGCACATGGCGGGTTAGCGATGCTGCGCGGCTCAGATTCCTCCGATCGCAAGCCCGCGAGGCGGCAAAATGCACTAGACTGCGACGCGCGGGAACGAGAACGCAGGACGCAACATGCCGAGAATGAAGGGTGCCGAGCTTATCACCGAGTACCTGATCCGAAGCCGTATTCCCTATGTGTTCGGGATTTGCGGCCACGGCAACGTCGGCATGCTCGACGCGCTTTATGACGCCCGCGATCGGATCAAGCTGGTCTCGCCGCGCCACGAGCAAGTCGCCGGTCACATGGCGGACGCCTATTTCCGCGTGCGCCACGAGCCGGTGGCGACGCTCACCTCCTGCGGCCCCGGCTCGGCGAACATCGTCATGCCGCTGGCGGTGGCATTGTCCGATTCCTCGGCGCTGCTCGCCATCACCGCCAACGTGCCGACCTCGCAGTTCAACCGCAGCCCGTTTCAGGAGGTCAACCGGCACTATCAGGCGGATCTCGTCAACGTGATCCGGCCCGTGGTCAAACGCAGCTTTCAGCCGACCCGGGTCGACATGCTGCCGCTCGCGCTGCGCCAGGCGACGACGACGATGTTGTCCGGGCGGCCGGGCCCGGTGAATGTCGACGTTCCCTACAACGTGTTCCAGGAAGCGGACGATGTCGAACTGCCGCCGGCGGCGCCGCCCTTCGGCGCGCAGCGCAGCGGCGCCTCGCCGGAGCAGGTCGCGGCGGCCTTGGAAATGATCTTGCAATCCAAGCGGCCGGTGTTCTTCGTCGGCCACGGCGTGACCCTGTCGGAGGCAAGCGCGGAGCTGACCGAGACCGCGCACAAGCTTGGCGTTCCCGTCATCGCTTCTCCGAACGGTTTCGGCTGCCTCGACATGGCCGACCCGCTGTCGCTGGGTTTCATCGGCCGCAATGGCGCGTACCCGGCGAACGAGGCGGGCCGGCGCGCCGACCTCGTCATCGCCGTGGGCGCCCGCTTCGACGACCGCTCCGCCTCGTCCTGGCTGCCGGGCTATTCCTGGAATTTCCCGCACTGCAAGCTCATTCATGTCGACGTCGATCCCGACGAAATCGGCCGCAACTATCCGCCGGATCTCGGCATTTTGGCCGACGCGCGCACGTTTCTGCGCCAGCTCCTGACAGAACTCGAGCGGCGGCCCGCCAAGCGCGATGCGCTGAAAGACTGGCACACGGACATCGAGCAATGGCAGGCCGATTGGGAGACCTATACCAGGCCCAATTTCGCGATCCACGCTTCGCCGATCCGCCCGGAGCGGGTCGTTGCTGATTGCCAAGCGGTGCTGCCCGAGACTGCGATCCTCGCCTGCGACGTCGGCGTCAATCACAATTGGTATATGCAGTTCTGGAAGGCGCGCCGGCCGCAGACCATGCTCAACTCGT
>VAZU01000363.1:0-349 GCA_005884745.1 Alphaproteobacteria bacterium | reverse complement strand
GGTGGCCGCGAGATCGGCACCGCCTTCTATCGCGGCAGCAACAACACGCCGTACAATCCGGATTTCGCCGCCTGGGCCCGTGCCGCCGGTGCCGAAGGCGTTACGGTTGCGAAATCTGAGGACCTCCGGGGCGCGCTCGAGCACGCGATCGCCTCGAACAAGCCGTTCGTGCTCGACGTGCACGTCGACGCCAACGTGCATCCCCCGGCGACCGGCGCCTGGCAGCTGCCGCCGACCCCCTACAACGAGCCGGTGTTCGGCCAGCGTTTCTTGCCGAGCGACGAAGCACCGGTGAAGTGACCGAAGGATTATCCGAGATGTCCGAGCCGCGACGCTGGTTCATCCGCAA
>VAZU01000056.1 GCA_005884745.1 Alphaproteobacteria bacterium | reverse complement strand
TTCAGTCACGTCGATGCGAATCGCTAACTCTCTCCTTCGCACCCCTGTATCGCCGCTCCGCGAAGTTACTCCTGGGTCCGGATCTTCGTTCGCTCGCTCACTCGTCCGGGACACGAGTTATTTACTTCCCCGCTGCTCGCGTCTCGATCTTGCGGCGGCTGGCTGCGAGCACTTGCGAGGGTTTTTGGCCCGTGACGAGGCACAGGCACGCCCAAAAATAAATGACGTCGCCCAGCTCTTCGGCAAGCCCCTCGGCGTCCCACTCGTCGTCGCGCAGGAATTTTTTCAGCCGATCCGCCACCTCGCCGGCCTCTCCGGCCAAGCCCAGCCCGAGATATGCCAGCATTTCCTTATTCGCGCTCAACGGCGCTCTGCCGAGCGTCGCGGCCCAGGCGGCATATTCGTCGATGGTCATCCGGTCTGCTCCAGTGTGTCCCGGACGAGCGAGCGCGAAGCGCGAGTGACGATCCGGGACACGAGGCCGTTACTCCAGCGTCTCCAGCAGCCGCTGCATCAGGCGGGTGCGCGGCTCGATCGAGGAGACGAGCGCGTGCTCCCAGCCGGTGTGCGCCCCGTCGCCGTCGATGCCGAGCCCGTCGAGGGTCGGCACGCCGAGCGCGGCGGTGAAATTGCCGTCGCTGCCGCCGCCGGTGGTGGCGGCTTCGGCAAGCTCGAAGCCCATCTCGCGGGCAAGTTCCTGCGCATGATGAAACAACGCCGCGCCCGCGGGGGTTTTCTTGAACGGCGGCCGGTTCATGCCGCCCGTCACCTCGAGCTTCACCCCGGGATCGACCGATGTCAGGCCTAGGATCTTCGCCTGCATTTCCTCGCCGGCGCCTTCGTCCGGAACGCGCAGATCGATGCTGATCCAGCAATGCTCGGGCACGACGTTGGGAGCGGTGCCGCCGGAAATTTTTCCGACATTGGTGGTGATGCCGCGCGCATAATCGGTCATGGCCGCAATCGTCAAAATCTGCCGCGCCATTTCGTCGATGGCGCTATGGCCGTCGCGGTGCCGGCTGCCGGAATGCGCGGGCACCCCGGTCGCGGCCGCTTCGAAGCGGCCGACCCCCTTGCGCGCGGTCACCACTTTGCCGCCGTCGCGGGCCGGCTCGGTGACCAGCACGTAGCGCGCGCGGCGCGCCTCCTGCTCGATCCGCTCGCGCGAGCATGGGCTGCCGACCTCCTCGTCGGGGGTGAACAGATAGGTAATGGGCAGCCGCGCCGTTTTCTCGCGCAGCACCCGGCGGAACGCGTCGAGCGCCAGGTAAGCTCCGCCCTTCATGTCGTAGATGCCGGGCCCATAGAGCCGATCGCCCTCGCGGCGGCACGGCGAGGTTTTGAGCGTGCCGATCGGATGCACGGTATCGATGTGCGAAAGGATGAGGATGCCGGCGCCGTCGCCATCGGTTCGCGCCACAAGGGTGTCGCCGAATCCGGGTCGGCCGGGCTGGCGCTCGATCCGGACCGGGACCCCGGCGAGATCCGCCGCGACGCGATCGATCATGCGATTGACCGCCGCAACCTCCCCGGTCGGGCTCTCGATCTCGACCCAGCGCCGGATACCTTCGATCGTCGCACCGACATCGACCCAATCGTGGCGAGAATGTGGCATGTGGATTCCGCAGGTGTCTGCGCGAGTTCCGGCTCGCGCGCCGGCGGACATCTAACAGAATTGCTGATGATCGATAAATAGCCGTCGATGCCGCGCGGAGCGGCCCGAAAGAAATCGCGGTACGAACGAATATTTCGGAACTCCCGCGCGGGGTTTCCGATTAGCCAAAAACAAGTCCGGAGCCAACCGGACCTTCTTGGTATCTCCAGCAACTCGCGATTTCGGCCGGATCCTTGCGATCCGGAACCACGGCGAACACCAACTCACGAGAGGAGGTTTTTCATGGCCAGAAGCTCGAACCTATCGGAAGGAATGCGCGATTTGGCACAGGAGGGCGCCGAACAGGCACGCCGGATGGCGGATTTCGGCGTGTTCGGCATGCGCGACTTCGCCGAGCACAGCGTGGGGCAGGCGCGACAAGCCTTCGACGGGTTTCTTTCCGCCACCCAGAGGACGATGGCTACCTTCGACCAGCAGGCATCGGACATTCGCCAGAAGACCTTGTCGCTCGCGGCCGGAACCATCGCAAATTCGTTCGAATTTACGCAGCGGCTGCTGCAGGCACGCAGCGCCGAGGAGCTCGTTCAGCTTCAGGCCGAGTTTGCCGAGGCGCAGATGCACGCCTGGGCCGACCAGACCCGGGAACTGGGTCAGACCGTCGCCAGGACGGCGACCGATGCCATGAAGACCACGGTCGGCAGCATGCAATCGGCGGGCGATTGGAACCGCATCCAGGGGAACTGGAAACAGCTCAAGGGCAAGGTCAAGGAGAAATGGGGGAAATTGACCGCCGACGATCTCGACACGATCGAAGGCAGGCGCGACCAGCTCGAAGGCAAGATCCAGGACCGTTACGGTTACACCGCCGACCAGGTCCGCAGGGAAGTCGATAGCTGGTACCGCTCGATGCGGCACTGAACCGGCAGCGTGGCACAAACAACAGCAAATCCCGGCGGAGGAGCCGGGGTTTGCGGGGTGCAGACGCACGCGCATCTCCGCCCGGACAGACAGCCGGGCGGAGACGTTGTTTTTGACCTGGCCATCCGGCCAGTAGGATTGCGATTCTCTCAGTGACACATTGGGGCCAACAAGCTTGGAGGCCCCAATGTCCAATCAATCCACCGAAAATCCCTTTGCGGCTCTCTCCCGTCATCTGGCCGGAATCGTTACGCAATGTGCGCCGGGCGTTGTCGCAATATCCGGTCGCGGCCGGCCCACGTCGAGCGGTTTCGTCTGGCGTTCCGGCACCGTCGTGACCGCGAGCGATGCGCTCGAGCGGGACGAGGATATTTCCGTGCTCACGCCCGGGGGCGAGCGGGTAAGCGCGACCCTGGCGGGGCGCGACCCGAGCACCGATATTGCGGTCCTCAACGTGCCGGGGGCGGAAAGTCCGTTGGCTTTGGCGCGCGCGGATCTCGTCTCGACCGGGGAGCTCGCGCTCGCGATCGGACGTCACTCCGACGGGCCGATGGCAAGCCTCGGCATGATCGCGATCGCCGGCGGCGCCTGGCAGAGTTTGCGCGGCGGACGGATCGATCGATTGATCCGGCTCGATCGCGGCATCGATCCGCGGCAGGAGGGCGGCGTGCTGGTGAATGCCGAAGGCGGATGGATCGGGATGGCCGTGCCCGGCCCGCGCCGGGCTGGCCTTGCGATTCCGGCGCCGACCATCGAGCGCGTGGCCGACCAGCTGTTGGCGCGCGGCCGCATTGCCCGCGGCTATCTCGGTCTCGGACTGCAGCCGGTGCGCCTCGACGACGAACTGGCGAAAGCCTCGTCGCTTGCGAGTCCCCGCGGGCTACTGGTCGTCAGCGTCGACCCGAACGGTCCGGGCCGGCGCGCCGGAATGCTGATCGGTGATATCGTCACCGCCTGGAACGGCGAGGCGGTACGCAACGTGCGCGATGTGTTCCGCCGGCTCGGATCCGAAACCGTCGGCCAGCAAATAAGCTTCGCCGTCATTCGCGCCGGTAAAATCACGTCGGCGAACGTCGAGATCTCCGAGCGGCCGATGTCTTGAGCATGGGCAACGGCCTTACCGTCGAGCTTGGAATCGAGGATCGGCTGCTGGCGGATCGCATCGAGGCCATGCTGCGTGACCTCGACGTCGATCTCGTCGAGCCGGATTGCGATGCCGCTTCGATCGCGATCACGGATGTTCTCCCGCTAACCGAAACGGACCAGGCCGTCATTCTGCTCGCAGACGACGTCGACCCCGTCGCCGCGCTGCGCGCCGGCGTGGCCGGCGTGCTGCCGAAATCCGCAGAACTGGCGGACTTGCGCATCGCCCTCGATGCGGCCGTGCGCGGACTTGCGGTCGCGCCGCTGCGCATGATCGGGCAAGCGCATTGGGATGCGGTCGAGCGCTTCGACGGCGCGGACCCGGCAGCGGACTCGATCGGCTTGACCGCGAGGGAGCTCGAGGTCCTCTCCCTGTTGGGCGAAGGCGCATCGAACAAGGAGATCGCCCGAAGGCTCGCCATATCGGTGCACACGGCAAAATTTCACGTCGCCTCGATTCTGGACAAGCTCGATGCCACCGGACGCACCGATGCGGTTGCGCACGCGGCCCGGCTCGGCCTGTTGATGCTTTGACTTGATCGATCTCCCTGCGCGTGTTCTGTCCTCCCGGGTCGACGATCGGTTCGGCCGAACGCGTGGGGAGCATCATGGCGAAGCCGGCGTCCGAAGTTTCGCGCGAGGCGGCGCCCGGCGGCCGGCTCGCGGGCAAGCGCACCATCGTGACCGGCGCCGGCAGCGGCATCGGCCGCGCCAGCGCCAAGAAATTCGCGGCCGAGGGCGCCATGGTGCTGGCCGTCGACCGCGCCAAGGCGGCGGTCGAGGCGACCGTGGACGAAATCGCGCGCGCCGGCGGCAATGCGATCGCGGTCGTGGCCGACGTCGGCGCCGAAGCCGATGTCGAGGGCTTCGTCTCCCGCGCGGTCGAAGCCTTCGGCGGGCTCGATGCCGTCTATGCCAATGCCGGCATCAGCGGCGGGCTGGTGCCGCTGGCGGAGCAGACGGTCGAGCATTGGCAGGAGGTGCTGCGCGTCAATCTGATCGGCGCGTTCTTGGCGATCAAGCATGCGGCCCCGCTCATGGTGAAGCAGCGCGCAGGCTCCATCCTCTGCACCGCCTCGGTCGCGGGGTTGCGCGCCAATGCCGGCGGCAATCCCTACAGCGCCAGCAAGGCCGGCGTGATCAGCTTGGTGCAGACCGCGGCGAATTCACTCTACGGCACCGGCGTGCGGGTCAACGCCATCTGCCCGGGCCTGATCGAGACCGGCATGACGGAGCCGATCTTCGAGCGCGCCCGCGAGCGCGGCACTCATGAGAAAATCGGGCAACTCAATCCGCTCACGCGCTACGGCAATCCGGAAGAAATTGCCGCCGTGGCCGCGTTCCTGGCGAGCGATGAGGCTTCTTACGTGAACGGGCAGGCGATCGCGGTCGACGGCGGGCTCTCGAGCACGCATCCGTTCCCGCTGCCGCGGCGCTAATTCCCTCTCTCCGCTCGCGCGCTTTCCCTCGCCCCCTTGCGGGAGAGGGTTTCCCGAGCAAGACGCTCAGCTGGGCAGCGCAGATATTCCCGACTACCCCTGCACCGAATAGCCGCCGTCGACCGGGATGGCGGCGCCGGTGATGAAGTCGGACGCCGGGCTCGCGAGGAACACGGCGATTCCCGCCATGTCGTCGATCGCGCCCCAGCGGCCCGTGGGCGTCCGCCGCAGCACGTTCTCGTTAAGGCCGGGCACCTCGTCGCGCGCGCGCCGGGTGAGGTCGGTATCGATCCAGCCCGGCAGCACCGCGTTCGCCTGGATGTTGTCGCGCGCCCACGCGCAGGCGATCGATTTGGTGAACTGCACGATGCCGGCCTTGCTCGCCGCATAGGCGGGCGCGAACGAGGCGCCGAAGATCGACATCATCGACCCGATGTTGATGATTTTTCCTCCGCCGTTGCGCTTCAGCGCCGGATGGACGGCTTTCGAGCACAGGAATGCGCTCGTCAAATTGGTGTCGAGCACCTTGTGCCAATCCGCGGTGCCGAGCTCGTGCGCCGGGCGGCGGATGTTGGTGCCGGCGTTGTTGACGAGGATGTCGAGCCGGCCGCAGCGCGCGATGGCCGCTTCGACCATCGCGGCGACCGATTTCTCATCGGTGACGTCGGTCTCGACCGCGGAGGCGGACGCGCCGCGTGCTTCGAGATCGCGCACCGCCGCCCGCGATTTCTCCGCGTTCCGCGCGGCGATGACGATGGCGGCGCCGGCGCCGGCCAGGCCCCGCGCCATGCCGAGCCCGATCCCGCCGTTGCCCCCGGTCACGATCGCGACCTTCCCGCTCAAATCGAACATGATTTCTCCTGATCTTCTGTGCCGAAGCGGCTGGGTTCCCCTCCCCCCGCGCCCCGGCGCGGTGGGGAGGGGTTAGGGGTGGGGGGTAGCTTCGCGATCCGAATCTTTCAGCCCCCCACCCGGCTCGGTGCTCCGCACCTCGCCACCCTCCCCGCCGCTTCGCGGGGGGAGGGTATCTGCTCTCTCTATTCGCGGCTCAATCTTGACAAGTGTGCGTCACCGTCACGCACAACGGGGAGATCAGCGGCTCATCAGCAATTTGAGCATCAGCGCGGTGATGCGGCCGAACGGCGGCCGCAGGAATTTGGCGCCGTTGAACCGGCTCTGCAGAAAAACTCCCTTGCGATGCGAGAAGGTCTGGAACCCGATCTCGCCGTGATAGGCGCCGATCCCGGAGGCGCCGATGCCGCCGAACGGCAACTCCTCGATCAGCACGTGGAGCAGCGTGTCGTTGACCGAGACGCCGCCGGACAGCGTCTTGTTCAGAACCTCGTCGCGCTGCTTCTCGTCCTCTCCGAAATAATACAGCGCCAGCGGCCGCGGCCGGCGATTGACGTATTCGATCGCCTCCTCGATGCGGCTGTAGGATTTCACCGGCAACACCGGGCCGAAGATTTCCTCGCGCATGACCAGAAGCTCGTCGCCCGGCTCGATGACGAGGGTCGGCGCGAGCTTGCGCGCGTCGGCACCAAGCTTCTCCTGCGCCGGATTGAACTCGACGACCCGCACGCCCCGCTCCTTCGCCTCGGCGACGTAGCGCACAACGCGCCGATAATGCCGCTCGTTGACGATCGAGTCGTAGTCGGGGTTCGCCGCCAGCATCGGATAGAATTTCTGCACCGCCTCGCCGGCGAGCTTGATGAAGTCCTCGCGGCGCTCCCGCGGCACGAGCACGTAGTCGGGCGCGATGCAGGTCTGCCCGGCGTTCAACAGCTTGCCGGACACGATGCTGTCGACCGCCGCCGGAAGCGCCGCGTCCTCGGCGAGGATGCACGGCGACTTGCCGCCGAGCTCGAGCGTCACCGGCGTGAGATTCTCGGCCGCCGCCCGCATCACCTGCCGGCCGACCGCGGTCGAGCCGGTGTAGAACAGATGGTCGAACGCCAGACCGGCGAACGCCGCGCCGACATCGGGGCCGCCGAGGACGGTTGCGACCTGTTCGGCGGGAAACAGGCTGCCGAGGAACTCGGCGAGGAATTGCGCGGTGCGCGGCGTGAGCTCGGAGGGTTTCAGCATCACCCGGTTGCCGGCCGCGAGCGCGGCGATCAGCGGCATGATCGCCAGCTGGAACGGGTAATTCCACGGGCTGATGATGCCGACGACGCCGACCGGCTGATAGAGAATGCGGGCCCGGGCGGGCATGAATTCGAGGCCCACCGAGACGCGCTTGGGCGCCGTCCAACGCGGCAGATGCCGGATCGCGTGGCGGATCGCCGCGAGCGTCGGCCACACGTCGGCGAGCAGCGTCTCGTAGCGCGAGCGGTTGCCGAAGTCGCCGGAGATCTCCAATGCGATCCGCTCGGCGTTGTTCTTGATCGCCCGACGCAATCTTCGCAGGTCGGCGCGGCGCTCCTGAAGCGTCGGCGGCCCTGCCTTGAGGAACGCCTCGCGCTGCCGCGCCAGGGTCTCCTGCATTGCTTGGGAGCCGACGTCCGGGCGAGCTTCCGCCACGCTGACCACGCTCATGATCTTGCTCCTCGTCCGATCGCGTCCCGAAATCGGGACCTATCCGAGAATTCGCCGGCCCAAAGCCCGGCCGAGAATCCGCGCTTTCTGCGCGAGCGGCAACCGCAGGAACGTCGTCTTGCCCGCGCCTGCGGTGAACGCGGTGGGTTTGGAATAATCGATGCGCACGTCGACGATCACCGGCCGGCCCGCGGCGGCTAGCGCGCCCGCCTGGCCGATCGCGCTGGCAAGCGCGGCGTCCTCGGGCAGATCGACGAACGCGGCGCCGGTCGCGGCCGCAACGCCCTCCAGATCGAACTCGCCGAGCTCGGTGCAGGTCTTGCGATTGTACGGCAGTTGCTGGAACTGGGCGATCTGCGAGAGCTCGCCGTCGTGGAACACGTAATAGACGATGCCGAGCCCGTTGCGCACCGCGGTCAGGATCTCCATGCAGCTCATCGCGAACGCGCCGTCCCCGACGATGACGTTGACCGGCACGTCCGGATTGGCGAGCTTGGCGCCGACCGCGGCCGGCACCGCATAGCCCATGCAGTTGAAATCGGTCGGCAGGATCACGCTTTTGATGCCGTGGACCGGGAACAGCTCGGCGGCCAGAAAGGTGTGATTGCCGTCGTCGAGCACGGTGATGGCCGTGTCGGACGCCTGCCGGCGCAGCTCGTCGAAGAACCGCGCCGGATTGACCTTGCCGTCGGAGCGGTGCGCGTACCAGGATTGCCGATACGCGGCCTTCTCGCGCCGGATCAGCTCGATCAGCGCTTGGTTCGGCTCGCGCGGCGGCGCGGCGGCATCGAGCGCGGCGAGCAGCGCCTCGAGTGCCTGTCTCGCATCGCCCGCGATGGCGACCTTGGCCGGATAATTGGCGTTGAAGACCTGCGGATTGATGTCGATGTGGATCAGGTTCTCGGGGACCTTGGCGCCGTAGCTGCCGGTCGCGATCTCGGCAAACCGCGTTCCCACCGCCAGCAGGCAATCGCAGTGTTTGAACGCGGCTTGCGCGGCCGGGACCGCGGCGGGCCCGAACCCGAACCCGGCGTGGAGCGGATGATTGGCCGGGAAGGAGCTGAGGCCTTGCAGCGTGGTCGAGACCGGCGCCTGCAGCCGCTCGGCGATCGCGCCGACCTGCGGATAGGCATCGCGCGCGCCCCAGCCGACGAACAGCGCCGGGTGCGTGGCCGCCGCGAGCAGCGCGGCGGCATCGGCGATCTCCGTTTCATGCCCGAGGCGGGTTTCGGCAGGACGCGAATAGGCCGGCAGCTCGGGAATCTCTCCCGGGAATGCCTGCAGGTTGAGCGGGATTTCCACGAACACCGGACCCGGCTCACCGCCCGTCGCGATGTCGTAGGCGCGAAAGATGGTCGGCACGATGTCCTCGTGTCGGGTGACGTGAAACGTCGCCTTGGTCAGCCCCTTCATGAATTGATGCAGATCCATCTGGTGGACCTGATAGCGCCGTCCGCTGTCGGTGCGCACCCCGCCGGTGAGGATCAGCATCGGGATGCCGTCGAGGAAGGCTTCGCCGATCCCGCTCGCCGCATGGGTGAGGCCGGCGGCCGGTACGATGACGAGGGTGCCGATGCTCGGAGAGAGCCGGCTCACGGCGTCGGCCATGAACGCGGCACCGCCTTCGTGCGTCACCAGGATCGGCGTGATACGATTGGAGCTGTCGAGCTCGTCGTAGAGCTCGGTGTTCTGCACGCCGGGAATGCCGAAGGTGAACCGCACCCCGATCTGCTCGAGCGCGTAGATGGCAAGCGCGGCGCCGGTGCGTTTCATGGCCCGTCCGAGGCGCCGGCGCCATTCATGGATTGCCGCGACTGGCTCACGACGCCCGCCCGATGCCGCGTCCGGCCATGCGCCCGGTGAAGATCGAGGCGCCCAGGAAGGTGCCTTCGAGCCCGCGCAGGCCGTGCATGCCGCCGCCGCCGAAGCCGGCCGCCTCGCCGACCGCGTAGAGCCCGGCGATCGGTTGATCGCCGTCGGCCAGCACGCGGCAATCGAGATCCGTGGCGATGCCGCCGAGACTCGGCATGGCGCGCTCATCGAGGATCGTCTGCGATTTGCTGATGCGCATGCGGTCGCCGCGATATTGGCGCAGCTCTGCGATGCGCCGCAACTGCGGATCTGCCTGCAATTCCGGCCCGCGCGCGACTTCGGCATCATAGCGCCTCACTGCGTCGGTGAGCGCATCGCGATCGACGCTGCCATCGCCCTGCAGCGCGTTCATCTTGTCGACGAGCTCCGGCAAGGAGCGCGCCACCACGAAGTCGCGGCAGTTCACCATCATCTCCTCGACCAGCCAGCGATTGCCCAACAACATGTCGCGGGCGAATCGGAGCCAGCTCTTGTCGCGAATCGACGGGTTGAACTCGGCCCCGGACACCGCGAGCTCTTTCAGCGCGATCCTCCGGTTCATCAGCTGCCAGCTGTACTGCCGCTCCTGCGCGCAGATCGCGGTGACGAGCGCGCGCGTGTCGAAGCCGCTGACGAGCGGCGGAAAAATCCTCTCGCCGCGCCAGTTGAGCCACAGCGCGGATTTCGCCGGCACCAGGGAGAGCCCGTGCAGCGGCTTGCGCGGCCGGTAGTGATGCACGCCGGAAGCGTAGTTCCACATGTTGTCGAGATGGCTGAGCCGCCCGCCGATCGTCGCAACCGCGTCGTGCAGCTTGCCGTCCGCATATTTGTGGGAGCCGTTGAGAATGACTTCCGGCGGCTTGCGCCAATCCCGGTGCCAGTTCGCCTTGACGCGAGGAATGTCGCCGTTGATGCCGCCGCTCGCGACGATGACGTGCTCGGCCCGTGCCTCGAACGGCGTGCCGTCGCGTTCGTGCGCGCCCGCGCAGCCGACGACCCGCCCGCCCTGCGTGACCAGCGTTTCGACCCGGTGCTGGAACTTGACCCCGAACCGGCTGCGGTTGGGATGCGAGCCAAGCGCCGCGATCAATCGCGTGGCGAGCTCGCGTCCGGTTCCCCACACGATATGGAACCGCGGCACCGAGTTTCCGGGCGGCGTCTCGCCGCGCTCGACCCAGGCCGGCAGCGGCAGGAAGCGGATGCCGCCGGCGCGCAGCCACTCGTAGACGTCGGGGATGCAGCGCTCCACGTAGGTTTCGGCCCACAGCTTCGGGAACCGGTCTTCGGGCCCGAATTCCGCGAACGAGTGCCAGTCGCGCAATGCCTGCGCCGGGCTGTCCTTGATGCCGTTGCGCTGCTGCTCGCGGCTGTTCACGAAGAACAGGCCGCCGAAGCTCTCCTTGGCGAGCCCGCCGAACCCGGTTTCCTCGTCGCGGTCGAGGATCAGCACGTCGCGGCCATGGTCGAGCAGCTCGAGCGCCGCCGTAATCCCGGCGATCCCACCGCCGATCACCAGCACATCGGCCGTATAATTCGCCATGGCGCCCTTTCCCCGCTCACCGGGCGATTTCGAAGCCCAATGTGACGACCGCGCGCAGCGTGTTCTCGCCCGGCGCGATCGGCATCCGCGTGCTCGGCGCCGGCTGGGCCAGCGCGCGCATCGGCCCCGGTGCCGAAGATCCCGGTTCCTCCTCGATCGAGATCACTTTACCGAGCGTGACCCCGGCGGCGCGCGCATAAACTTCCGCCTTGCGGCGCGCATCCGCGATCGCCGCCTCGCGGGCCTGGTCGAGAGCCTTGCCCGGATCGGATACCAGGAATTCCACGTTCCACACGTCGGTGGCGCCCGCGGCGATCAGGCGATCGAGCACGTCTCCGAGCTTCTCGATGTGCTTGATCTTGGCGCTGACGTGATTGACGACATTATAGCCGACGAGCTTCTGTTCCTTGCCGGAGTCCTGGGAGGCATACACGGGCTGGATCGACAATTGGGCGGTGCGCACATCCTTCTGCGGGATGCCGGATTCGGTCAGCGCGGTGAGAAGGGCCGCCATGGTCTTGGAATTCGTCTCGGTCGCCTCGCGCACGGTCTTGCCTTGCGTGGTGACGCCGCTGCGAATCTGCACGACGTCGGGCGCGACGCTGACGCTGCCCTCCCCGCTCACGACCACCCGCGGGCCGGTCGCTCGCTGCTGCGCGCCCGCGCCATCGATGGCGCCGACGGCGCACAGGCCGAGCGCCAATGCCAGTCGCCACCAGCCGAGCCGGAAACGCCATCCTGGGGCGCGCATGCTCGCTCCCTTCCTTGCCAGACCGAGAACGCGGTAGATGGAAAATGCGGCCGATCAAAGCCTAGCACTTCCTTCGCGGTTCTGCAGGGGAGCGAGTCGCTGGATCTCAAAGCAAAAGCCCGTGCGACCGGCACGGGCTTCGCGGCGTCTGGCTCTCAGGTATCACGCGGCGTTCTGGAAAGCCTTGGTGACGCCGGTCTGGATCGGCTCCGAGGTCTCGGCTGCCAGTTTCTGCACCAGCGCTCCGAGCACCTTGGCCTGCTCGGCAAGCGCCTGGAACCGCTCGCGGGCATGCGCGGTCGACACTTCCACGACGTCCGTCGGCGACTTCACCGCCAGAAGCGCGATGGCGTAATCGAAGCCGGCGTTGGCGTTGGCGCGCGCGGCATCGACGACCTGCCGATTGTACTCTGCGGCGCCTTCGCTGGCCGCCGCATAGGAGTGTTCGAGCACGCCGGTCGCCTGCTCGGCGGCCGCTTTGGCCCGCTCGTAGGCGGCCTTGACTTGCGCGATGCCTTGCTCGGCGATCGCACGCAGCTCGGCGGGCAGTTCGAATTTAGGCAGCTCGAATTTGGGCAAGTCGAATTTGGGCAAGTCGAACTTGGGCAGGTCGAACTTGGGCAGGTCGAACTGCGGGAATTCGAACAGCGGGATCACGGGAGCGGCGCCAGCGTTCGCTGTCTTTCGGGGTTCGGTCATGACACTCGTCCTTTCGGGGCGGCCATGTTGGGAAGTCGGGACCTGCCGCCGGTGCGGTCTCCGTCGTGTCCGGCAGCGCGGGAAGACCCTTTGCTGCCATTCGGTAGAACCAATATAGTATCGTTTATTGTGCACTGCAACATGAGCAATGCGATGCACCAATGCAAACCTGTTGCCAGCTAAACCATTGAAAGCCCGTCGGTCCTGGCCAATGGATTGAACGCGCCGCCGCGCGAAACGCAATGCTGCTATGCACAATCGAAGTGCAGGCGATGGGGCATCCGCGGAGCGGGCGAAGCAGCCACGCTCCCGCCGTTCCGTCAGCTCTCCGGAATGGTCTGGAGCGCGTAGAACTCGACCTTTTCCACCCTGCCCTTGACGGCCACCGCGTGGAGTTGGTGGACCGACAGGTCGAGCCCCGCTGCCTCTGCCGCCCGGCGCGAGATCACCAGCGCGCAATCGTATTCCTTGGTCAGCCCTTCGAGCCGTGCCGCGGTGTTTACCGCGTCGCCGATGGCGGTGATGATCTGCGAGCGCGGCGGTCCCATCGAGCCGACGATGGCTTCGGCGAAATGCATGCCGATGCCGATTCGCAGCGGCTGCGCCAGCTCGCCCACGAGCCGGCGATTGAGCTGTTCGAGCCGGGTGAGCATCTCGCGAGCGCCGCGCAAGGCGTCGGCCGGCCCCGTGGCCGGATCCTTCGCGGTAAGCCCGTAAAGCGCCAACAGCCCGTCGCCGGTGAATTGCGAATAATGGCCGTCGGTCGCATCGAGCGCCTTGGTCATCTCCGTGAAGAACTGATTGAGGATGAAGAGCACGTCGTAGGGGAGCTTCGCCTCGCCCAGCGTGGTGGACCCGCGCAGGTCGACGAACACCATGGTGATCAGCCGCTCGCTGCCCTCGAGCCCGCCGCGCACGCTGCATTGCGCCGGGGTGGCGTCGGCGGGCAGCAGCGGCATCACGGTAAGGTCCGCGGTCGGGCGGATCTGGCAGGCGAGCCGCAGTCCGGGCGGTGCCTCGATGCGCGCCAGGGCTTTCGCTTCCAGCACGGCCGGGGCGGGAAGTGCGGCAAGCCCCCGGGTGACCATGACCCGGCAGGTGGTGCAGCGCGCCCTTCCGCCGCACACCGAGGCGTGCGGGATGCCGTTCTCGCGCAACGTTTCGAGCACGGTCGCGCCGGGCAGGATCGGCATCGTGCGTCCGTTCGAATGGGTGAGCATCGGCGGCCGGCGCATCCGATAGGCGAGCCGGCGTCCCCACACCGCGGCGAACGTCAGCCCCACCAGGGCGAAATGGCTGGCGAAGCCGAGATAGGCCCATCGATAGATGGCGTAGCCCGGCTCCTCCGCCTCACGCACGATCTGGTTGCCGGCGGACACATAGCCGGCGAGCGCGAGCGTCGGGATCAGAATCGCGACCGCCGCGAGCCCGCCCCGCACGTTCGGATACCAGTTCTTGGTGCGCAGCCAGAAATGAATGCCGATCGAGGCGTGGGTCCACACCGTCAGCAGCGCGGCGCTCTGGATGAATACGTATTTCGGCGTGACCACCCATTGCAGCACCAGAATCTCGATGTAGTCGCTGTCCACGCTGAGCAATTCGCCGGCAACGCGCGTCGCCAGCACGTGGACCATCAGCAGCGGCGGAATGCACAGGCCGAGGCCGAGTTGCCACCATTCCCAGGCGGAGAGGCGCAGATAGCGCCGCTCGTAGATCGACCACAGCGCGTTTGCGTAATGCACGAAGGCGGCCGTGAGCAGGATCGCCGTGCCGGGGCCGCTGCGCCACGGCTCCATCAGCATCGTGAGCACGCGGTTGGCGACCGGGAACGAGACGAGCAGCGTGATATGGCTGACGAGGTGGCAGACCACGAACGAGAGCAGGACCAGCGCGCTGACGAGCCGCAGCCGCGCCCGCACCGCCCGCACGTTCCAGCGCATCCCGCCCGGCGCCGCTCCTTCGCGACGCGGCGGGGCGTCGGCGGTTCCGGAGACACTGGTCATGATGTTGTCGATAATCCCATCGCGGCCGAATGACGACTCATGGACCAGTATAGTCGAGGCAAAATTCCCCAAAACAGGCGAAAACTCGATCAAGTCCGGTATTGGGTGCGGTAACGCACCCAGGCCGTGGGCCATGGCAGTTCGGCCTCGTCGCGCCCTTTCGGGAGCAAGTCGAGGTGATGATAGGCGGCGTTCATCATGTCTAGACTAGCCCGCGCGCGTAGCGGGAATAGGCATGGACGAAGCTATCAGGAAAGCCTCGCGTTCGGGCTTCACGCCGCCTGTTTGACCAGCACCAGCATCTCCCGCGCCTCGGCCGGGCTTGCGACCGCGCGGCCGGCGTCCCGCGCGTAGTTTGCCAGCATCTCGACCAGCGGGCCGTTCGACGACGCCTTGGATCCGTCCGGCAGATAGAACGTGTCCTCGAGCCCGGTGCGCAGATCGCCGCCGAGCTCCGCGGCGCGCCGGTGCAGCCGCCAGATCTCGGCGCGCCCGATCGCGGTGACCTGCCAGCGCGCGTCTTTGAGCGCGAGCTTTCGCAAGATCGGCAGCAGATCCGGATCGGCCGGCATTCCGGATTCCACGCCCATGACGAAATTGTAGCGCGGGCGCCCCCGGACCATGCC
>VAZU01000365.1:3941-5275 GCA_005884745.1 Alphaproteobacteria bacterium | reverse complement strand
TTTCTCGCCCGCGCCCGCACGGCGAAATCCTTCATCTCGCTCGAGATCGCCGAGAGCGACTTTTGTTCCGCCTTGCGCACCACCGGCGTGATCAGCCCACCTTTGATCGCAACCGCGACGCCGACGTCGGAGTGCTTGTGCTTGAGCATCGCGCCTTCGGTCCAGGTCACGTTGGCTTCCGGCACCTTCTGCAGCGCCAGCGCCAGCGCCTTGATGACGAAATCGTTGACCGAGATCTTGTAGGCCGGCTTGCCGTCGTGCTCGGGCGCGGTCGCGTTGATCTCCTCGCGCGCCGCCAGCAGCTTGTCGAGCGCGCAATCGATCGTGAGATAGAAATGCGGGATCGTGAGCTTGGATTCGGTCAGCCGCTGCGCGATGATTTTCCGCATATTGTCGTGCGGCACGACCTCGTAGCTGCCGGGCTCGAACAGCGCGCGGATTTTTTCATCCGAGGGCGCGCGCACCGCCATCGGCGCGGCGGCCGCAGCCGCGGGCGCGGCGAGCCCGGGCGGCCGCAAGCCGGTGCCCGATTTTGCCGCCTCGATATCGCGGGCGACGACGCGGCCGTGCGGCCCGGTGCCCTGGACGCGGCCGAGGTCGATCCCGGCTTCCCGGGCGAGGCGGCGCGCGAGCGGAGAGGAAAAGATCCGGCCGCCGTCCATCCGTCCAGCGTCGGTCCGGCCCCCCTCACCCGGCACGCTGCGCGTGCCGACCTCTCCCCCTCGGGGAGAGGTGAGGGAAGGCGGAGGCGGTGCCGCAGATGCTCCCTCTCCCCGTTGGGGAGAGAGCCTGCCCCGGACCTGATCCGGGGGTTGGGGTGAGGGGGTCGGAGCGCTCGAAGGTTTTGGAGGCGCCTCGGCAGCCTGCGGGGGCTTGGGCGCGGCGGGAGCCGGCGCCGGCGCGGCGCTTTTCGCTCCCGCTGCCGCCGCCTTCACGTCCTCGCCCTCGCCGGCGAGCACCGCGATCAGCTGGTTGACCGGAACGTCCGCGGTTCCTTCCGGCACCACAATCTTCGCCAGCACGCCTTCATCGGCGGCCTCGACCTCCATGGTCGCCTTGTCGGTCTCGATCTCGGCGATGATGTCGCCGGCCTTGACCGGATCGCCCTCCTTCTTCAGCCATTTGGCCAGATTGCCCTTCTCCATGGTCGGGGAGAGCGCGGGCATCAGGATGTTGATCGGCATGGCGGGATCTCAATGCGCGGCCGTGATGGTCCCCGGATCCTGGTCCGAGTTCATCTCGGCCTGGAAGCTCGCCAGGATTTTTGCGCGCACCTCGTCCTCCTTGAGCCCGGCCTCGGTGGCGTAGATGCGCGCCACCTGGCGCCCCGCGGC
>VAZU01000365.1:0-3806 GCA_005884745.1 Alphaproteobacteria bacterium | reverse complement strand
TTGACGGCATCGACGATCTCGGCAACCGAGGGCAACGCCAGTTTCTCCAGGTTGGCCGCATAGGGCATCAGCACGTCCTTGCCGGTGACGCGCAGCACCGGCGCGTCGAGATAATCGAACGCCTGCTCCATCACCCGGGCGGCGATCTCCGCCCCCACGCCCGATTGCGGCCAGCCTTCCTCGATCGTCACCAGCCGGCCGGTTTTTTGCACCGAAGCCACGATGGTCTCGGTATCCATCGGCCGGATGGTTCTCAGATCGATGACCTCGGCGAGGATGTGCTTCTTGGCGAGCTCGTCCGCGGCTTTCAGCGCATAGCTCATGCCCATCGACCAGGCGACGATCGTCACGTTGTTGCCGGGCCGCACCACCTTGGCCTTGCCGATCGGCACCAGATGATCGTCGAGCTTGGGCACCGGAAACGACTGCCCGTAGAGGATCTCGTTCTCGAGAAAGATGACCGGATTGGGATCGCGGATCGCGGACTTGAGCAGCCCTTTGGCGTCGGCGGCCGAATAGGGTGCGATCACCTTGAGCCCCGGGACGTGCGAATACCACGCCGAGTAATCCTGGCTGTGCTGGGCAGCGACGCGCGCGGCGGGCCCGTTCGGCCCGCGGAACACGATCGAGCAGCGCATCTGGCCGCCGGACATGTAATGGGTCTTGGCCGCCGAATTGATGATCTGGTCCATCGCCTGCATGGCGAAATTGAAGGTCATGAACTCGACGATCGGCTTGAGGCCCGCGAGCGCCGTGCCGACCCCGAGCCCGGCGAACCCGTGCTCGGTGATCGGCGTGTCGATCACCCGGCGATCGCCGAACTCCTGCAGCAGGCCCTGCGTGACCTTGTAGGCGCCCTGATATTCCGCGACCTCCTCGCCGATGACGAACACGCTGGCGTCGCGGCGCATCTCCTCGGCCATGGCGTCGCGCAAGGCTTCGCGCACGGTCATCGTCACCATCTCGGTGCCCTCGGGCACCTCCGGTTCGAGCTCGGCTTGCGGCTGCGGCGCCGCGGGAGCTTGCGGTTGCGGCGGGGCCGGCGCCTGCGGGGCGCGCGCCGGTTCGGGCGCCGGCTGCTCCGTCTCGGCGCGCGCCGGCGGCGCGGATTCCGCGGCCTTCTGCGGTTGCGCCGGGGCCGCACCCTTCAGCGCGCCCGCGTCCTCGCCCTCGGCCAGGATCATCGCGATCGGCGTATTGACCGCGACGTCGGCGGTTCCCTCCGGCACCAGGATCTTGCCGAGCGTGCCGTCGTCGACCGCCTCGACTTCCATGGTCGCCTTGTCGGTCTCGATCTCGGCGATGACGTCGCCCGCCTTGATCTTGTCGCCCTCGCTCTTGATCCACTTGGCGAGGTTGCCCTTCTCCATGGTGGGCGACAACGCGGGCATCAGCACCTGAATCGGCATTGGCGTCCCTGATCCTCGTGATTGGCCGAGCGGCGCGCGAGCGAAACCGTCGTCCTGCTCACTGCAAAACGTCGGTGTAGAGCTCGGAGGGATCCGGCTCCGGATTGTTGGTGGCGAATTCCGCCGCTTCGTTGATGAGGTTGCGCACTGCGGCGTCGATCTTCTTCAGCTCGTCCTCGCTCGCCATGCCGCTGCCGATCAGCCGGGTGCGCACCTGCTCGATCGGATCGTGCTCGGTACGCATCTTCTGCACGTCTTCGCGCGAGCGGTATTTCGCGGGATGCCCGCGATAGCGGTAGGTCAGCATTTCGAGGATGTAGGGCCCCCTGCCCTCGCGGCACCAAGCGACCGCCTTTTCGCCCGCCGCGCGCACCGCCCGCACGTCCATGCCGTCGACCTGCTCGCCCGGGATGTTGAACGAGAGCCCGCGCCGCGACAAATCGGTGGTGGCCGAGGACCGGGTCACCGAGGTTCCCATGGCGTAGCGGTTGTTCTCGATCACGTAGACCACGGGCAGCTTCCACAGCTCCGCCATGTTGAAGCTCTCGTAGACCTGGCCCTGGTTGGCGGCGCCGTCGCCGAAATAGGTCAGCGAGACGTTGTCGTTGCCGCGGTAGCGATTGGCGAAGGCGAGACCGGTGCCGATCGGGACTTGGGCGGCGACGATGCCGTGGCCGCCGTAAAATCCCTTCTCGACCGAGAACATGTGCATCGAGCCGCCCTTGCCTTTGGAATAGCCGCCGCGGCGCCCGGTCAGCTCCGCCATCACGCCCTTCGGATCCATGCCGCAGGCGAGCATGTGGCCGTGGTCGCGATAGCCGGTGATGACTTCGTCGCCGGGTTTGAGCGTCATCTGCATGCCGATGACGACCGCTTCCTGGCCGATGTAGAGGTGGCAGAACCCGCCGATCAGGCCCATGCCGTACATCTGTCCGGCCTTCTCCTCGAAGCGGCGGATCAGCAGCATGTCGTGATAGGCTTTGAGCTCGTCGTCCTTGGAGAAGGCGGGGACCTCGTCCGGTTTGCCCGGCTTGTCCGTCGGCGCGCGGCGGGGCGCGCTCGGCGCCGCGGGCTTGTTCTTGGCAACGGCCATGGGGTTCCTCGGGATCGTAGCGGGCGAGCGTCGGCAAGCCATAGCCCAAAACGCGCGGGCGCGGAAGCGCGGAGCACCCCATCGGGCGCTCCCGCCAAATCACTGGTCGGCAAGACGAATTTCTTGGTCCGAGGGTGGCGGCCGCCCGGGCGCGCCGCGCGTCACCGCGCCTTGAGCATCAGCACCAGATCGTTGGGATGGACATAGTCGAGCATCGCCCGCGCCCGCTCGTCGAGCATATCCGGATCGAGACGGTCCGCGCGCAATAACGACACTCGGTGCCCCCAGCTTGCCCGTTCGAGCTTGAGCTTCGCCAGCTCTTTCGAGAGCTCGTCCATCTGCTGGGAGAGGTCCTGCTTGGCCTTGAGCCCGTGCGCCCCGGTGTAGGCGTTGATGCCGAAATAGCCGATCAGCAGCGCGGCCCCGATATAGAGCCCGATCCCCGTGAGCGTGGTTCGCAGCCTTCTGCGGGTGACCATGGGCGCACCATGACCGCAGCCGCGTTACTCAGCCCTTAACGGCGAGGAAAATCGCGACGTTCCAGCGCTCTCGAGCGCCGTCACCCTGAGGTGCTGGCCCGAGCAATGGTCAAGCGCCCGCTCCGACTTGGATGGCGGGTCAGCACCTCAGGGTGACGGCTCAGGCATTGTCGACGACCCGACCGCCGACCATGCCGCATCAGCCGCGCGATTTGAGCACGCCGCGCCCGGCAAACAGCGCCTGCGCGCCCAGCTCCTCCTCGATGCGGATGAGCTCGTTGTATTTCGCCGTGCGGTCGGAGCGCGCGAGCGAGCCGGTCTTGATCTGCCCGCAATTGGTCGCCACCGCGAGATCGGCAATCGTCGAATCTTCGGTCTCGCCGGACCGGTGCGACATCACCGCGGTATAGCCTGCGCGGTGCGCCATCTCGATGGCGGCGAGCGTTTCCGTGAGCGTCCCGATCTGGTTGACCTTGATCAGGATCGAGTTGGCGATGCCGCGTTCGATGCCGTCCTTGAGCCGCGTCACGTTGGTGACGAAAATATCGTCTCCGACCAGCTGGCATTTTTTTCCGATGCGGTCGGTCAAGAGCTTCCAGCCCGGAAAATCGTCTTCCGCCATGCCGTCCTCGATCGAGACGATCGGGTAGCGCGCGGCAAGATCGGCGAGATATTCGGCCTGCTGCTCCGGCAAGCGGACCTTGCCCTCGCCCGCGTACTCGTAGCGGCCCTTCTTGAAGAACTCGCTCGCGGCGGGATCGAGCGCGAGCACGATGTCATCGCCGATCTTGAACCCGGCGCTTTCGACGGCTTTCATGATGAAGC
>VAZU01000055.1 GCA_005884745.1 Alphaproteobacteria bacterium | reverse complement strand
CTCGCGCGGGAGACCGCCTTTGGTAAGATGCGGGCGATGGCCGCCGGCGCGGCAATCGTCCGGCGCGAGCTCGAGACGAACCGGCCGAGCCGGAACGATCGCGTCTAACCTTCGGGAGTTGAAGATGCCCTATGTGACCGAGAGCAATCTGACCGACGTCGCGCGCGAGCGCTGGAGCAACATCCCCGACCCGCGGCTGCGCGAGATCATGACGGCGCTGGTCAAGCACGTTCACGCGTTCGTGCGCGAGATCGAGCCGACCCAGGCGGAATGGGCGACCGCGATCGATTGGCTCACGCGCACCGGCAAGCTGTGCACGGACAAGCGCCAGGAGTTCATCCTGTTCTCCGACGTGCTCGGGGTCAGCATGCTGATGGACGCCATCAACAACCGCCTGGACAACGGCGCGACGCCGACCACCGTCGAGGGACCGTTCCACGTCCCCGCCTCACCGGAATTCGCCGACGGCGCCGACATGGCGAAAAACGCCCCGGGCGTGCCCTGCTTCGTCACCGGCACGGTGCGCGATCTCGACGGCAAGCCGGTTGCGGGCGCGAGCCTCGACGTGTGGCAGACCGACGGCGAGGGGCTCTACGAGGCGCAGCGCGACGTCGAGGGGCCGTGGCTGCGGGGCGTGTTTCGCACCCGGGCGGACGGATCGTTCGCGATCCGCACGGTGGTGCCGATTTCCTACACGATCCCGATGGACGGCACCGTCGGCGAGCTGGTCGAGCGCACGAACATCAGCCATTACCGGCCGGCGCACATCCATTTCGTGGTCGAGGCGCCCGGCTACCACCGCATCGTCACCCATCTGTTCCGGCGCGGCGATCGTTATATCGACAACGACGTGGTGTACGGCGTGAAGGAACCGCTGATCGTCGATTTCAAAGAAGTCCCCGGCGGCAAGGCGCCGAACGGCGAAACGCTCGAAAGCGCGTTCTATGAGGTGAACTACGATTTCGTGCTGCAGAAGGCCGCGATCGCCAAGGCGGCGTAGGTACATAACGAGGCGTGTCATGGCCCGCGCATGCGGGCCACCCAGTAACCATTGTGTTCTCGATGGACAACGCGCATCCCGCTTGCTCCGAGGCTACTGGGTCGCCCGGACACGGGGTCCCCATCGCGCGAGCGCGATGGGGTGCCCGGCCGGGCGATGACATACCGGGGTTCGGTACCCCGTCGCAATGTCTCCACAAAGCCTTGGTTGGCTATCGGCCGCGGCGCGGCGCTTTGGGTGCCTCGCCGCACGCGGGCCGGGGGTTCGGGCACCAGAGTTGCGTAGGGGGTACCCATGCGGGATGCGAACTATTTTCTGGAGCAGGCGGAGCGTTGCTTCCGGCTGGCGCGGTCCATCACGGACCGCGAGACCATGGGAAAACTCGAGGCGATGGGCGTCGAGTTCATGAGCAGGGCCGTCGAGCTCGACGGCAATCTCGCTCCGGTGATCGTTCCGGCCAAGGTCGGGGCGAGATCAGCCTGAGCTTTTCGATGCGATGGTCGTAGCCCGGATGGAGCGAAGCAAAATCCGGGATTTCTGGTGAAAAGCCCGGGATTTCGCGCCCACTTCGTGGGCGCCCGGGCTACGGCTATGGCGCGATTGCGCTTTACTCCGCCGCCTCGGCGCGCCCGGGCAAATCCCGGCCCATCCAATGATCGAGGAAGCTCGTCAGCCAGGCGCGGATGCCGAAATCGTGCACGGCGCGGTCCTCGAAATGGGCGACGCGCGCCTTGGCGCCCGGCAGCGCCAGCCGCTCGTGGCCCCGCGTGGTCCATCGGCACATCATGGCGTGGGTCACTTCCGGGTGGAACTGGATGGCGTAGGCGCAAGCCCCGTGGCGGAACGCCTGGACCGGGAACAATTCGCCTTCCGCGACCAGCGCCGCACCGCTCGGCAGGTCGAAGCCTTCGCGGTGCCATTGATAGACGTGATCGGGCCAGAAGCCGCACATTGCACGGCCGAGTTCCGTCGGCCGGATCGGGTAATAGCCGACTTCGACCTTGCCCTCGGGATGGAAATACACCCGGCCGCCGAGCTGCCGGACCAGAAGCTGCGCGCCGAGGCAAATCCCGAGGAAGGGCTTCTGCTCCGCGAGCGGCACCGCCAGCCAATCGATCTCGCGGCGGATGAAGTCTTCCCGGTCGTTGGCGCTCATCGGGCCGCCGAACAGCACGGCGCCGGAATGGTGCGCCATCGTTTCGGGCAGCGGCTCGCCCAGGCGCGGGCGGCGAATGTCGAGCGCGTAGCCGCGGTGTTTCAGCGCCTGGCCGACGCGGCCGGGCGTCGAATGCTCCTGGTGCAGGATGATCAGGACGGGGTCGGGCATCGCAATCCGGGAACGGAATCGACCAGGACAATGTAGGCCCTAAGCCGTTTCCTTGCCAGTTCGAAGCTATTCCGTCGGGCCTTGCCGGCGGCGCGGCCAGGCGCTGGATTTCGCCTTGCGGCGATTGCGCTGGCTCGCCGCGACGAGGCCGGCCGTGACTCTGCGCGGCAGCAGTCGCGGCAGCGAGGCCAGGATCTTGTTTCCCAATCCCGGAACCACGAGCGGACGCCCCTGCATGAATGCTTCATAGCCTTCCCGGGCCACCTTGTCGGCAGGGCGGACCAGCAGGCCCGGAAGTCTTTCGCCCATGCCGGCCCGGCGCTGGAATTCGGTCCTGACCGGGCCCGGGCACAGCGCCGTGACCCGGACGCCCCGGGGCTTGAGCTCGCGGTGCAGCGATTCGGTGAACGACAGCACATAGGCCTTGGTGGCGTAATAGACCGCCATCCCCGGGCCGGGCAGAAACCCGGCCAGCGACGCGACGTTGAGAATGCCGCCCTTGTGGCGGATCAGGCTGTCGATCCAGCGCAGCGAAAGATCGGTCAGCGTGCGGACGTTGACGTCGATCATGTCGAGCTGCTGGGCGCGATCGAGTTCCGCCGCCGGACCGAACAGGCCGAACCCGGCATTGTTGACGACGATGCCGGGCTCGAGGCCGCGCGCGAGCAATTCGTGCGCGATCCTCGCCGGCGAATCGCTGCGCGCAAGGTCGATGGCGATCACGTGCGGCTTCTTGGCTCCCGACGCCGCGATGGCATCGGCGACCGCCGCAAGTTGCGGCTCGCGCCGCGCCACCACCGCGACCTCGTGGCCGTGTTCGGCAAATACCCGGGCGAGCGCCGCCCCGATCCCGGACGAGCCGCCCGTCACCAAGGTCACGGGTTGAAAGATCGACATCGAGCCGGGGCTCCCAGCGCACCTGAATGCCTGCGACGCGCTCCCGCGGTGCCTGCGCGAGCGTTCATCGGTCGTTGCCGGAAGGAGCGCGCTCGGCGGCGATCCGTCGGCCGATCTCGATGCGCTCGCGGGAGGAGATCCCCAACAGGTCGGAAGCGCGCCAGATCACGTTCTCCTCGAATTCGCTCACCCGCCCGTCAGCATAGATGATTTCCCACATCATCTCGACAATTCGTCGCCGGCCGGCCTCGTCGAGCGAGCGGTTGATCAGGCTGGTGAAATGGTAGAGATCGACGGCGTCGCGATCGGCCGCGCTGGCTTCGTCGATCAGCTCGACGGTCCCCTCGTCATCGAGATTGAAGCCGTTCTTCAACACCGAATGCAGCTTGTTGCGCTCGGCCGGCGAGGCTTCGCCGTCGATCGTGCTGACGTGGATCAGCAGCGCCGCCGCGGCGAGCCGGTAGTCGCCGTCCTGAAAATGGTGCTGCGGTTTGGTGCCGCCGGCGAGGTCGGCTAAGAATTGTTTAAGGGATTCCAGCATGTCATGTGCCGATATGGCCTGCGTGGGCCGTCGGGGCCGCGTCGTCGCGGGAGATTCAACGGCCGATGGAGGCATCCGTTCGCGATGTTGTCACGAATGTGCCCTCATCTTGAGCGATTTACCAGGATAGAACCGGGTTCGGCCTGCCGCGCGGGCGCCGCTAGCGCCAGACCGGGCGGGATTTGGCCCAGGAGGGCTCGATGAAGCTTCGCGCTGCAGCCTGCGGGACCGCCGTGCTGGTACTGGGCCTGCTTGCGATCGGGCCCGCCGCCGCGCAGCCCTATCCGCCCTATGGGCCTCCCTACGGTCCGCCCCCAGTCTATGGCCCTTATGGGCCCCCGCCGGTCTATGCCGCGCCCCGGCACGTTCCGGCGTATCCGGCATCCCCGGAGCTCGCGGATGACGAGCTGCCGCCGGAGGAGATTCCCGGCGGTGCTTCGCCCCGGGTGTCCGGTCCCTATCCGGTCAGCCCGGCGGAGCCGTCGCCCTACACCGGCTCGGTTCCCGCCGCCGGCCCGGAATATCCGCCCCCCTATCGAGCCGCCCCGAGCGCGGCCTATCCGCCCGGGCCCCCACCCGCGCCGAGCGCCGCGTATCCGCCTGGTCCCGCGCCCGCCCCGTCCGGTCCTCCCGCCGCGGGCGATGCGCGCTACGGCGCTCCCGATGGAGTGCTGCGCCCGCCGGTCGAGATCGATCCCGCCCAACGCCAGGCGATCGCAGCACTGCCGCCGGAGGAGCAGCCGGAAGCCCAGCCGAAGGAATTGCCGCCGCAGTTGCGCCGGCAGCTGGCGGACTTGGCGACCAAGGAGCCCGCCGGAACCATCATCATCGACACGCCGAATACCTATCTCTACCTCGTGATGGGCCACGGCAAGGCCATGCGCTACGGCATCGGCGTGGGCCGGCAGGGGTTCACTTGGGCCGGCGTCGAGCGCGTGAGCAAGATGACGGAATGGCCGGATTGGTATCCGCCCGACGAGATGATCGATCGCCAGCCCTATCTGCCGCGGATGATGGCGGGCGGGCCCGGCAATCCACTGGGCGCCCGCGCGCTCTACCTCGGCAAGTCGCTCTATCGCATCCACGGCACCAATCAGCCCTCGACCATCGGTCAATTCGTGTCCTCGGGCTGCATTCGCCTGCTCAATGAGGATATCGAAGACCTGTACGGCCGCGTGACATTGGGCACGCGGGTCGTCGTCTGGCCCGGCAGCGCGCCGGGGCCGTCGGCTTCCGCGCAGCCTCCCGTTTCGCCGCCGCCGGGCCCGCCGAGCGTCCGGTAAGCCCCAAACACCCGCGCACGACCGGTTGCCGGGAACGCTGCTGTCGTTTGCAGGAGCGGCGCATCCTGCTTGTCATCGTCCGTGTTCCGATTGGGAATTTTGCCGAACCGCGTTAGGCTATGCGAACCGCTGTCCCGATCGTTTGCGGGCCAGCTTCGGCCGGAGGCGGTCATGAGGGCCCTTCTCGTCCCCACCGAGCAGCACGACTTGATGACCTCGACGTTGGAGACCGCGCTGCTGCTCGCGCGCAAGTTCGACAGCTACATCGAGGGGTTCGCCTTGCGCCCGGCCATCGACAATTTCGCCGCGATGGATCCCGTCAGCAGCATGGCAATGGCGACTGTGCGCCAGCACGACGAGGATGCGGCCAAACAGGCTCGCGGCATGTTCGAGGGCTTCATGGAGTCGCGCGGGATCCCGCGCGGCGACAAGAACAATTCTTCGCTGTCGTTCGGCTGGTTCGATGCCGCGCCCGACGGCGACAATTTCGTCGGCAGCTACGGCCGCGTATTCGACCTCACCGTGCTCGGCCGGCCCGGCGACGAGCCGCAGAGCCCGCGCATGGTGACGCTCGAGGCGGCGCTGTTCGAAAGCGGGCGTCCGGTGCTGATTGCGCCGCCCGCGCCGCCGCAGCGGCTCGGGGAAAACGTGCTCATCGCCTGGAACGGCAGCACCGAGCAGGCGCGCGCGACCGCGTTCGCGATGCCGCTGCTTGGGCGCGCGAGCCGCGTGACCGTGCTCACGGTGGAGGGCGGAACCGTGCCGGGTCCCACCGGCGCGCAGCTCGCCCGCTATCTGCAGCGCAACGGCATTCCGGCCGAGGCCGTGACCGCGGCTCCGGAGAAACGCAGCACCGGCGAGGCGCTGCTCGTCAAAGCCGATGCGCTCGGCTGCGATCTGTTGATCAAGGGCGCTTATACGCAGAGCCGGCTGCGGCAGATGATTTTCGGCGGCACCACCCGGCATATTCTTGCCAGCGCGCAACTGCCGGTGCTGATGGCGCACTGACCCGGCCGCGCCCGATGCTCTCCGACCGGCGGCGTGTCGCGGTCGCCCTCGCCGGCTTCTGCGTGTTCCTGAATCTATATGCGCCGCAGTCGGTGCTGCCGCTCTTGGCCGGCGAGTTCGCAGTGGGAGCCGGCCAAGCGAGCCTGGCGATCACCGCCTCGACCTTGGCGGTCGCGCTGATGGCGCCGTTTGCCGGAACGTTTGCCGACGTCGTCGGCCGCAGGCGCGTCATCGTCGCGGCCATGTTTGCGCTGGTCGTGCCGACCATTATGGTGGCGCTCGCGCCCGGCATCCATGCCCTGGTGTTCTGGCGTTTCGTGCAGGGCCTGGCGCTGCCGCCGATTTTCGCGGTGATGGTCGCCTATATCGCCGAGGAATGGCCCGCGGGCGAGGCGATCGGCGTCACCGGCCTCTACACGTCGGCGGCGAGCTTCGGCGGGTTTTTCGGCCGGCTGATCACCGGCATCCTGGCCGATTGGGCCGGTTGGCGCATCGCGTTTCTGGCGCTTGCGGCGCTCACGCTCTTGCTCGCGCTCGGCGTCGCGGCGCTGCTCGAACAAGAGCGGCGGTTCGTGCGCTCGCAGAATCTGGCCGCCTCCGCGCGGCAGATGCTGCGGCATTTCCGCAACCCGCGCCTGGCCGCCACCTATGCGATCGGCTTCGGCGTGCTGTTCACCTTCATCGCCAGCTTCACCTACGTCAATTTCTATTTGGCGGCGCCGCCCTTCCGCCTGTCCGCCACGGCACTCGGCCTGATCTTCGTGGTGTATCTCGGCGGGTCGGCGATCGCCCCGCTGACCGGGCGGGCGGTGGCGCGCTTCGGCCGCAGGCCGCTCGTCCTGGCCGCCATCGGCTTGTGGATCGGCGGCATGCTGCTCACGCTCGTGCCTTGGCTGCCGGCGATCGTCGTGGGTCTGGCGATCAGCGCCACCTGCGGCTTTCTGTGCCAGAGCGTGTCGACGAGCTTCGTCGCGCTCGCCGCCGAGCGCGGACATTCATCGGCGGTCGGCCTCTACGTCACCTGGTACTACATCGGCGGCAGCGTCGGCGGCGCGTTGCCCGGATTGATCTGGAATCGAACGGGATGGCCCGGCTGCGTCGCCATGGTGGTCGCCGTGCTCGTGCTGATGGCCGCCATGGTATGGCGCTTCTGGCGCGCGCCGTTGCAACGCGAGGTCTCGCCCGGGGCCTGAAGCGAACGGCAGCCGCGGTCAGGCCCCGGCGGGTTTCGCCGCCAGCAGCTCCTCTTTCTCGAGCACCGATTTTTCCGGATCGAGCCAGAATGCCCACACCGCCGCGCCCACGACGAGCAGCACCGCGGCCACGATGAACGGCGCGACCCAGGAACCGACCTGGACCAGAAACCCGAAGACCATCGGCGAGAGCGCGCCGCCGAAATTTCCCGCCATGTTCATCATCCCGGACACGGTCCCAGAATACTTGCCGCCGACGTCCATCGGCACCGACCAGGACGGCCCGATGGTGCATTCCAGGAAAAACAGGGCGGCGGTCAGGCAATACACGGCCACATAGGCATCGTCGGTCAGTGCCGCCGGCACGATGAACACCACGCAGCCCAGCATGCCCACGATGGCGACCAGGCGGCGGGCCAGCTTGGTGTTGCCGGTCTTCACCAGCAGCCAGTCGGTGGCCAAGCCGCCGACGGTGTCGCCGACGACGCCTGCCCACAGCGGAAGCGACGCCAGCAGTCCGCCCTTGAGCAAGGTGAACTGCCGATACTCGATCAGATAAGTCGGCAACCAGGTCAGGAAGATCCACAGACAATAGACGTAGGTGAAATACGCGCACATGACCGCCCACATGTTCGGCGATTTGAGCAGGGTTGCCCATGGAACCACGGTCTTGAGCTCGATCTGCACTTGCTTGCCGTTGCCGTTTTCATCGACGCCCCGGATATGCCCGAGCTCGGCGCTGCCGACCAAAGGGTGCTCTTCCGGCATGTTGCGGTAGGTCAAATACCAGGCAACGGCCCAGATGATTCCCACCGCACCGCAGATGTAGAACACCCAGCGCCAGCCGAGGCCGAGCATGATCGTCAAGACGATCGGCGGCGTGATGGCGGCTCCGAGGCGACTGGCGCTATGGGTGACCCCCTGCGCAAGGCCGCGCTCCCGGCGCGGATACCACAGCTGCATGGCGCGGGTCGCCACCGGAAATGCTCCCGCTTCGCCGACGCCGAACAGGAAGCGAACGAGAAAAAAGGAAACGGCGCCGGTAGCGAGCGAAGTCAGCGCCGTCATGACCGACCAATAGCTGACGATCACCGCCAAGACCCGCCGCGGGCCGAAACGGTCGCCCATCCAGCCGCCGGGGACCTGGAACAGGGCATAGCTCCAGACGAACGCGCTGAAGATGATCCCCATCGTGGCCTTGTCGAAATTGAATTCCTTGCTGATGACGGGCGCGACCGTCGATATGTTCACCCGATCCAGATAGGTGATCAGGTACATCAAGCTGATCAACGCCAAGATGTACCACCGCCCGACGCCCGGGCCTTTTGGTTGGGCTGGCATGACGCCTCGTCCTGTGGATTTCCCCGACTGCGCGGGAACATTACGCGGTTCCGGCTCTGCCTGGAAGGCGCGGCGGACGCCGGCGAGCCGCATAGCTGTGGACGCAACGGCCGGCGGCCGGCGCCCGACGGCTCAGCGCCAACGGCAATGCCGGTAGCCGCGGTCGTGCCAGCACACGCGGTCGCGATAGGCGTAGTCGCGGTAGTATGGCCGCGTGGATCCGATCGCGGGGCCGGCAATGCCGCCGACCGGCGCGCCCGGCGATACGACATTCACCGTGCCGGCTGCCGGTCCGGTGGCGACATCGGCGCCGATCTGCGCATTTCCGGACGCCGGCGCCGCGGCCGACAGCACTGCGGCTACGCCGATGATCGCGTTGCGCATGGCAACGCTCCGTTCACCCGGTCCGGCGATTGGGTGGGCCCATCCGGTTGAACCGGGCCCGCTGCTCGTCGCTCAGCGCATCGTAGAATTTCTCCAGCGGGCCGCGCACCGTCTTGAGGGCGTCGAGCATGGCACCGAGCCGCCCCTCGACCGCCTCCATCCGCGCCGTGACCGTCAGCGGGGTCTGGCTCGGACACGATGCCTTGATGGCATCGGCCGCGCGCGCCGAGGCGTTGCGCAAGTCCTCGAGGCTCCGACGCTGGGCATCGGTCGGATGCACGTTCTTGTCGATGTCCTCGATCGAGAGCTGCGCAATCGCAGTGCTACGCTCGCTGCAGATGCGCGGGACGACCCCTGCCTGGGCCTCCCCGCCGCCGCCCGCGCCTGCTTCATCGTAGAATTTCTCCAGCGGGCCGCGCACCGTCTTGAGGGCGTCGAGCATGGCACCGAGCCGCCCCTCGACCGCCTCCATCCGCGCCGTGACCGTCAGCGGGGTCTGGCTCGGACACGAGGCCTTCAGCTTGTCGGCGGCTCTGGCGGCAGCGTTCTTGAGCGCCTCGAAGCTCGCGCGCTGGGCCTCGGTCGGCTGCACCTTCTGCTCGATCCGGTCGAACGGGAAATGCACCAGGCTCGCGGCTTCCCCGCCGCACAATTGTGCGAGCTCGTCCGGACGCTCGCCGCGCGGCCCGATGCTTCGCGGATCGTTGCGCGCGACCTGGTGCCTGCGCCGGTAGCGGTCGCTCGAGCCGTAGCCGCGGTAATCGCCGCCGTAGCCGCCGTAGCCGCCGTAAGCGTACGGCCAGTAGATTCCGCCGAACAGATCGTCGTAGCCGTAGGCCCAGAACGGTCCGTAATTGTCGTAGCACCCGTAGGAATAATAATAATAGCCGTCGCAGACCCAGAACACGTAATCGAACAGATCGTAGAAGGCGTACGGCCAGAAGATCGGCCCGAACCACACCGCAAACACGCGGCGCCCGAAGAATTTGTTGTTGTGCTTCCAATTCGTGTGCTGATTCAGGGATTTGTTGTTGGTCGGGGATTTAGTGTTGGTCGTGGATTTGGTGTTGGTCGAGGATTTGTTGGTCACGCTATGCTTCGGCCCGTGATACGAAGCGGCGGAATGCCGCGGCCCGTGAGTGCTCCGCGAATAGGTGCTCGAGCGTCCGGAGTACGAACCGAAATGCGCCCCGCTCGCGTGGAAGGACTGGCCACCACCTCCGCCGCCTCCGCCGGAATGGCTGACAGCTCCGTGGGTTCCTCCGCCTCCGCCTCCGCCTCCGCCTCCGCCGCGAGCCTGGGCGGAACCTTGGATGACAAGCGACGAAGCCGCAATCGCCAACATGCCCGCGAATGCCACGACAAGCCGCCGGAACATGGACGCCTCCCTCGGGTGCACCCTTCGGCGGTGCAACTGCATTTATGAACCATAGATAACGCGCGGCCGGCGGAAAAGTTGCGGTGGCGGTTCCATCAAGTTTCGCGAATGACGGGGCGGCGGAGGCCGATCGCGATCCTATTCCTCGTCCCCCTCCGACGGCGGCTCGGTCTGCAGCGAGCGCATGTTGCAGGCGAACAGCACCGGGCGCACCGCGGTGGAGAAATGATACGACTTGAACTCGGCCACGGCCGCTTCACCGTCCGCGAAGGTGATCGGGATCCGGAACGCGAGGCTGTTGGCGATCGCATAGGCGATCAGCTCGACCGCCTCTTTTTCCGCGACGCGAACCGCGGTCTGCGCACCGGCGGGCGGCGCAAACACCTGGGCAGCGAGGTCGTCGTTGAGATTGCGGACCTCGATCGGGCCGATCTGCCGCATCGGCGGCGCCGGGGAGCTCAAGCGCAGCTCGAAATAGGGGCCATCCGGACGGCAGGCAAAGCTCACTTCGGCGCAGGACGCCCGGCCCTGCGGACCCACGGCATTGCGCGAGCGCAGCGTGGTCGTGGCAAGCTCGGGGCGGGAGCGGTCGAGGGTCAGCTCGGTGTGCCAATCCACCGCCGCGCAGGCCGGAACGGCGGCGCTCGGGCTGCCGCGCAAATAGACCGAGCTCGCCGTCGCCACGATCACGAGCCCGAGCGGCACGGCCCAAGTCAGCGCAAAACGCCGGAAATCGGTCCCCCGTTCCGGCGCGCCGGGGACGAGCGACGCCTCGCTTCCGGCCTCGGGCTCGACGAGAACCGGTTCATGCCGGCGCGCCGCCGAATGCCCGGAGTCCTCGCGCTCGTCGTCCCGAATCGGCATTAAGATGCTCCAAACCTTCCCGCCTATACGGCGAGGTGGACGCACCAGCAACAACTCCATGGCGACAATTTGGTTTTCGCCCGCTCAGGCGCTCGCTGGAAGCCCGAATGCCTCGGCCAGGAGCTCGTAGCAGCGCTTTCGCGCGGAATGCTCGTAGATCCCGCTGGTGATCATCAACTCATCGGCGCCCGTCGTCTCGATCAGGGGCGCCAGGCGGTCGAGCACCGCGTGCTTGGTGCCGACGAACAGCCGGGTGCGGTTGCGAAAAATCTTCTCCCGGTCCGGCAGATATTCGCCCTTGGACCGGCGCAGCGCATTGAGATCCAGGGTCGAGGCGAGCCGCTCGGCTTCCTCTTGCGTCTCGGCGCAAACCACCGCGACGCCGAGAATGGCGTAGGGGCGATCGCGTAGCGCCGAGGGCCGGAAATGCTCGCGGTAGAAAAGCATCGCGGCCGCGGCGTCGTGGGTGGCGAAATGATGGGCGAATGCAAAGCCCGCCCCGATGGCGGCGGCGAGCTGCGAGCTGTAATCGCTCGAGCCCAACAGCCAGATCGGCGGCAGCTCGACGTCGGAAGGCATCGCCTGGACGCTGCGGAACGGATGGCCCTCGGGATAGCCCCGGGTTTCCAGCAGCAGCAGCTCCTGCAGCCGCTCCAGAAAATCGTCGTCCGCGCTCCCTTGCTGGCGCATGCGCAGCGCCAGCGAGGTGACCGGGTCGGTTCCGGGCGCCCGGCCGATGCCGAGATCGATGCGGCCGGGAAACAGCGCCTCCAAGACCTTGAAGCGCTCGGCCACCATCAGCGGCGCGTGGTTGGGCAGCATCACGCCGCCCGATCCGACCCGCAGCCGCCGGGTCCTCGCCGCGATCTGCCCGATCATGATCTCGGGAGCGGCGCTGGCGATCGAGGCGAGGTTGTGGTGCTCGGCGAGCCAATAGCGCGTATAGCCGAGCCGGTCGGCGAGCCCGGCGAGGTCGAGGCTGTTGCGCAGCGCTTGCGTGCCGGAGGAGCCGGACGTCACGGGCGAGAGGTCGAGCACGGACAAAGGCACCATGCGCATGGGGTAGCCGCTCGCCCCGGCGCCGTAAACGGGGCGCCGCCCGCGGTGCGGATTCCGATGGGGCGCCTTACATTGCGGCGCATGCGCATCGCCGAATCCGACCTGGCCGCCCTCGAGCGGGCCGTGCAATCGCTGGAGCATCCCGGACTTGCGGCGCGGCTCGCCGGTCTGGTCGGCCGCCCGATCGAGCTCCTCGGCCGCGCGCTCCCCGAGAGCGCCTCGCAGGCGATCGCGGCGGCGACCGCCAAGGGCTTGCAGGCGGCCCTGAAGGTGGCGCTGCTGACGATCCGGCGCTCGCCCGCGGGCGGCTCGCAATTGCTGCACAAATATCTGGCGATGGCGTCCGGCGCCGCCGGCGGCACCTTCGGGCTCGCCACCTTGCCGCTCGAGCTCCCGGTATCGACCATCATCATGCTGCGCTCGATCGCCGAGATCGCGCGGAGCGAGGGCGAGAATCTGTCCGATCCGGAAGCCGCGCTGTCCTGCGTGCAGGTGTTTGCGCTCGGCGGGCGCACCGGTACGGGGGAGCTCGAAGGCGGCTATTTCGCCGTGCGCGGCATGCTGGCGAAATCGGTGACCGAGGCCGCCCGCTACATCGCCGAGCGCGGCATCATCGAGGAAGGCGCGCCGGTGCTGGTGCGCTTTCTGGGCCAGGTAGCGTCGCGGTTCGGCGTCGTGGTGACGCAGAAGCTCGGCGCCCAGGCCATCCCGGTGATCGGCGCGCTCGGCGGCGCTGCGGTCAACTACGCCTT
>VAZU01000361.1 GCA_005884745.1 Alphaproteobacteria bacterium | reverse complement strand
CGGGGCAATTGGGGCGCCGGCTCAGTGCCCCGGCAGCACCAGCACCTTGGGGTCCTTCGGGAGTTTTGCGCGCGAGAGCACGATCGAGGGCGTCTCGTTCACCTCGACCTCCCAGCTCTGCCGGACGCGGTCGAGGAAGCGCTCGAGCGTGAACGCGCTGAAATAATGCATCGGGATCATCAGCGGCGCCTTGAGCGCGTGGAGCACTTCCATCATGCCGTCGAGGTCGAGCGTATAGGTGCCGTCGACCGGCGCCAGCACCACGTCGAGGCGGCCGATGTCGTCGAGCTGCTGCTTGGTCAGGGTGTGATGCAGATGGCCGAGGTGCGCGATGCACAGCTGCGCGACCTCGAACACGAAGATCGAGTTGCCGTAGCGCTCGGTGCCGCCGGCCCAGTCGCGGATGTTGGTCGGCACGTTGCGCACCCGCACGTCCTGAAAGCTCAGGTCATGCGTGGCCTGCGAGCCGTCGTCGTTCCAGCCGCGCAGCACGAACTTGATCGCCGGATCGGGCGCATCGGTGTAATGCGTCGTGTGCGCGTGGTTCATGGTGACGATGTCGGGCAGCACAGGCGGCTTGACGTAATCGTTGTAGTCGGTGGCGATGCGCACGAGGCGGGGGCTTTCGATCAGGAAGGTCGAATGGCCGACATAGGTGAGGCGGACCTCGCCTTCGCCGAGCGCCACGCGCTCGAAGTTCACGAAACGGACGTCGGGCAGGCCGGCGATCAAGCCGGGGCATCGGCGCTCCGGATCGGCGGGCGAGGGCGCCGGCTCCGCTGCGAGCGCGCGGGCGCCCGGCAGCGCGAGCGCGAGCGCCGCGAACAGCAGACGCGAAACGTTCGCGAGAGATGCCATGCGAAGCTCCAGCGCATAAACGAGCCGAGCATAGCAAGTGCTGCCGGCGCTTGAGCCGGCGTCCCAATTCACGAAGCTGCGAGGGGTCTTTTGCCTCCCCTGCAGGGGAGGCAAAAGAAGCGCCTATTGCAGGCCGACGATCAGGCCTCGGGCCGTGACCACGACCCAATGGCCGTCCTGGCGCTTGATCTCTTCGACCCGGCCGACGCCGGGCAAATGATCGCCCGGCTCGATCTCGATGATGCCGTAGCGGCCCTCGACCAGCGCCGCGCCGCGATAGGCCTTGCGCAGCACCCAACCCTCGACCACGCCGGGACCAGCCGGCTTGGCTGCGGCGGCGGGGGCAATCGAGCCGGTGGCCTCGGAGGCCGGAGCCGGCGGCGGCGCGGCCGCGACATGGCGCTCCCCCTGGTGACGCTCGAGCTTCTCGATGGCCTCGGCGATCTTCGCGAACTGCGCGGTCGAGCTCGAGAACGACGCGTTGAGGCCGGCGCGGACCGCCGCGACATTGTCGCCGATCGCTTTCAGGTTCGGGCGCAGCTGTGCGACGGAATCCTTCAGCGCGCGAATCTCCTCCGATGTATCGGCATGCGCCGCCGGGGCCGGCGGGGGAGGCGCGAGCAGACGGCCGATTCCGTCCACCGCCAGCGAGCCGCCGAGCGCGCCGAGACCGGCCGACAAAGCCACGCAAACCGCCAGCAGCGCGAAGCGCCGCGGCCGCCGCTCGTTCGCGGCTGCAGCCGGCGTACCGGCGTTCGGCGCAGCGGCCGGAGCTTCCACGCGCGGCGCCGAACTCGGCGGCGGGCCCAGGATCGCGGCGCGCGGCAATATCGGCGGCTCCTTGCGCGCATGTGGCTGTGCTTCGATCCTTGCCGCCTCCGGCGGCGTCTGCGGGCGAAGGGATTCGGCCGCGGCCGGCGCGGCGGCGTCCGCAAGTCCGGGCGCGGCGATGATCGGAATTTCCCCGGCCATTTCGCTTGCGCGCGCGGCGTCGACCGGATGGTTCGCCGTCTCGCTCGAGCTCGCCTGCGCGGCAGCGTCGGGCTGCGGCGTGTTCCTGTGCTGCTTCATGGGCTCGTCCCCGCTCGGATTCACTCCTTCGTAACCATGGTTGCTTACCAATTGGTTATCGTCATGCCCGCGCTTGTCGCGGGCATCCGCGTCGTACCACTCACGGTGTCGCGAAAGACGTGGCCGGCCGGGACAAGTCCGGCGACGCGGCCCAGATAATGGCTCAACGTGAGCCCGGCGCTTGGCTCAAGCCGGCAGTCCGTTCTGCTGCGCCAGTGCCTCGAGCGAAGTCTCGGGCCGGGCGCCGAGATGCTGGATCACCTCGGCGGCGGCGAGCGCGCCGAGCCGCGCCGCGGTCGGAAGATCGACGCCGCGCGCGAGCCCGAACAGAAATCCGGCCGCGAACAGGTCCCCGGCGCCGGTGGCATCGACCAGCCGCTCGA
>VAZU01000362.1 GCA_005884745.1 Alphaproteobacteria bacterium | reverse complement strand
TCTCGGCGGCGCCCGGAATGCCCATCAGGCCGAGGCGCGTCGCAAATGCGCCTTCGTTCATCACCCCTTCGCCGATGAGATCGGGGTCCTCGGTGTGGTGGACCACGAGCGCGTCGAAGTCGCGCGCATAGGTCAAGGCCCGGCGCATGACCTGGGCATTGGTCACGCTCCTCGCGCCATCGGTGAAGGCGACGGCGCCGGAGGCGCGCAACAGGCCGATCTCGGCCATCTCCTGCCCGCCCAGACCCTTGGTGAGCGCCGCCATCGGATGGACGTGCACGATGGCGGTGTCGCGGGCGCGACGCAGCACGAAGTCGACGATCGCCGGGTCGTCGATGACCGGCGTGGTTTCCGGCTGACACACGATCGTGGTCACGCCGCCGGCGGCGGCGGCGCGGCTCGCCGAAGCCAGCGTCTCGCGGTGCTCGGCCCCGGGCTCGCCGACGAAGGCGCGCATGTCGACGAGACCCGGCGCAACGACCCGGCCGCGGCAGTCGATGGTCTCGGTTCCCTCCGGCACCCCCGAGGCGCGGATGCCGCGCCGCGCATCCCGGATCACGCCGTCGGCGATCAGCACGTCGCCCGGTTCGTCGAGATCGCGCGAAGGATCGACGATGCGCGCGTTGGCGAGCAGGATCGGGCGCGGATCGGCGAGCATCGGCGCTTACACGTTCGGCAGGTTGCGGGAAAGCGCTTCGAGCACCGCCATCCGCACGGCGACCCCCATCTCCACCTGCTCGCGGATCAAGGATTGCGCGCCGTCGGCGACGCTCGAATCGATTTCGACTCCGCGATTCATCGGGCCGGGATGCATGACGAGCGCGTCGGGCTTGGCGTAGCCGAGCTTCTTCTGGTCGAGACCGTAATAGTGGAAATACTCCTGGACCGACGGCACCAGCGAGCCGTTCATGCGCTCGCGCTGCAGGCGCAGCATCATGACGATATCGGCATCCGCCAGGCCCTCGCGCATGTCGCGGCACACTTCGACGCCGAGCTGCTCGACGCCCGCCGGCAACAAGGTGGAGGGAGCCACCACGCGCACGCGGGCGCCCAGCGTGTTGAGCAGCAGGATATTGGAGCGCGCCACGCGCGAATGCAGGATGTCGCCGCAGATCACCACGACGAGCCGCTCGATCCGGCCCTTGTTGCGGCGGATGGTCAGGGCATCGAGCAGCGCCTGAGTCGGATGCTCGTGCGCGCCGTCGCCGGCGTTGATGACCGAGCCGTCGACCTTCTGCGCCAGCAGCTCGACCGCGCCGGAAGCATGGTGCCGAACCACGAGAATGTCCGGCCGCATGGCGTTGAGCGTGATCGCCGTGTCGAGCAGCGTCTCGCCCTTGCGCATCGCCGAGATGCCGACCGACATGTTCATGACGTCCGCGCCGAGACGCTTGCCGGCGAGCTCGAACGACGACTGCGTGCGGGTCGACGCTTCGAAGAACAAGTTGATCTGCGTGCGGCCGCGTAGCGAAGCGCGCTTCTTCTCGATCTGGCGGTTGAGCGCGACGAATTCCTCGGCGAGGTCGAGCAGGCCCGCGATGTCTTCGGAGGAAAGCCCCTCGATGCCCAGCAGGTGGCGGCGGCTGAGGACGAACGAGGATCTCGGCGCAATGTTCATTAAAGCGATTGCTATAGGCGGAGTCGGTGGCTCCCGGCAAGGCGAGTCTGGCGTTTTCCGCCGAGCCGGCCCGCGGGCCGGAGCCGTGCCGAGTTTGTGGTAGCATTGGCGCCCAAAGGGGAGCCGCCATGACCGCGCCCGTCCGCCTCGATGTCAGCGATGTCTTCAACCAATCGCCGCCCTATGAGGACGTCGACCTCTATGACGATGATCAACCGCTCCGCGATGCGGTCGCCGCCAACGGTGCCGGTGCCGATGCCGCGGCGCTTTCGGCCTTCGGCAAGCGCTGGGGCTCGGCGGAGATGTTCGAGGAAGCACGGCTCGCCAACGAAAACGTCCCCAAGCTCAGGACCTTCGACCCCAAGGGCTTTCGCCGCGACGTCGTCGAGTTCCATCCGGCCTACCACCGGCTCATGGCGGAAAGCATGGCCGAGGGCATCCATTGCTCCATGTGGCGCCGGGACGGCAGCCATGCCCCGGCCGAAGTCGCCCGCGCCGCCCGCTTCTACATGACCAACCAGATCGAGGCGGGGCACAACTGCCCGATCACGATGACGCGCGCCTGCGTGGCCGCGCTTGCGTCCGAGCCCGAGGTGCTGGATCGGCTCCTCCCGAAAATCCTGTCCCGCGCCTACGACCAGAGCTTCCGGCCGTGGTGGGAAAAAACCGGCATCACGCTCGGCATGGGCATGACGGAAAAGCAGGGCGGCACCGACGTGCGGGCGAATACGACCCGTGCGGTGCCGGCAAGAGACGGCTACGACATCACCGGCCACAAATGGTTCTTCTCGGCGCCGATGTGCGATGCCTTCCTGGTGCTGGCACAGGCGCCCGGCG
>VAZU01000054.1 GCA_005884745.1 Alphaproteobacteria bacterium | reverse complement strand
TCTCGACGACGCGCTCGTAGAGAACATCGGGCTTGACGATGTTGCGGGCAAAAATCTTCGGGCGCGCCTGATATCCGATTTTCAGCGCGTCGCGAAAGCCCCTGGTGGTGACGAGCAGCGTGCGCTCGCCCTTGCGCTCCAGGAGCGCATTGGTCGCGACCGTGGTGCCCATCTTGACCGCGCCGATGCGGTTCTGCGGGATCGGCTCGCCCGCGGCGAGCCCCAGAAGATCGCGGATACCCTGGACGGCGGCGTCGCCATAGGCCTCCGGATTGTCGGAGAGCAGCTTGTGGGCGAGGAGCGTGCCGTCCGGCCTCAAGCCGATCACGTCGGTGAACGTGCCGCCGCGGTCGACCCAAAACTCCCAGCGCTCATCTTCGGCGGCCATCGTCCGCTCCGATCGAGTTCGGAAAACTCTGTAGCGTTTCGCGGTCCGCCGGCAAACGCCCACGCTCCTCGAACGCCGCATCGAATCATGTTGATGCAGATGGGCAAGGTGACGCGCGCCGGGGCGATCGAGGGGAGGGCTGCGACGCGGCTTACCGGCGGCCTTCGTCCCGATATTTCTTCCATTCCTCCCAGTCGAACGGCCCAAGGTTCATGGCCGCGGCGCGTTCCCGAATGTGCTGCGCGGCAGCCCTTGCCTGCTCGCGATCGGGGCGAGGTTGGACCGGCACCAGCTTGGCGACCGCCCGCCCATCCCGGGTGATCACGACTTCCTCGCCACGCTCGACCCGATCGAGCAGTGCGGAAAAATCGTTCTTTGCTTCGGCAGCCTCGATTTCGGACATGGGTTTTACGTCGTTGAGGATAGGCAAGTCGCCATCCTCACATATGACAAACAATTGGGCTCAGCAACTGCTCACCGCCGCACCGGCATGGCGCGGCCGATCATCAGGGTGACGACGACCGCGAGCGCGAACGCGATCGTCTCGAGATCGATGGCTTCGCCGTTGACGAGCGCCGCGAGTCCCAATGTGACGAAGATCTGCAGCAGCTGCACCTGTGCGACGCGCGCGATCCCGGCCAGCCTGAAGCCGAGGTTCCAGGGAAAGAACGCCACCCATTGGCTCATGATCGCGACGTAGGAGAGCGCCATCCAGGCGCTGGTCGGGACCGCGCCGGGATTTTCGGGCGCGAGCAGGAGAGCGAGTACGAGCGAGGGCGGCAGGACGAGGACCAGCGCCCACTGATCACTTCCCAGCCGGACATCGCCAGCACGAGCCGCCCCGAATAGGCATTGCCGACCGCGCCGGTGGCGATACCGAGCAACAGGTAGAGGTCTCCGGCCGCAAAGTTGCCGCCGCCGCCGTGCCATGACCCGTAGGTCACGACGAGGGCGGTGCCCGCCAGAGCGGTCAGCCAGAACCCGGCGCTCGGCCGCTCGTGGGTGATGCAGGCTCCGGCCAGCGTGGTCGCGAGCGGCAGAATGCCGACCACGACGCCGCCGTGCGCGGCCGGGACTGTCTGCATCGCCAGCGCGGTCAGCAGCGGAAAGCCGATCGCCGAGCCAAGTCCGACGAGCGCGAGCGCACCCCAGGTGCTGCGCGGCGGCACGCGGGAGCGAAACGCGAGCAGCAAGGCGAGTGCCGCGATGCCCGCAATGGCGGCGCGCGCGAAAGTGACGAACCAGGGATCGAGGAACTCTACCGCGAGCCGTGTCGCCGGCAGCGTGCCGCCGAACAAAACGACGCCGAGGAAGGCCAGCAGCAGACCGAGGTTCTCGCGGCGCACGAACATTGTCGCCCCGCTCGGCTTGGCCGGCCGCAGAAAATCAGCAGGAATTACGATGCCTCGCAGGGACCGTGCTCGGCGTAGAGCAGGTCCGCATGATCGGCCGACCGGAACGGTTCCTTGAGCCGGGCGGCACAATCTCTTCCGATCGCCATCAGTCGGTCAGCGAGGCTTTCGCCCTGCTCCCGGCGAATGCGGTCGAGACGCTCACGAATCGCGGTTGTCACGGCGAACGTGATCGTTTCACCGGTACGCTCCGCAAGCTCTCGTGCGAGACGCTGCGTTTCTTCGTCTTTGATGCTGAGGCGCATTTTTGGCGGCCCTTCCATCAGTGCGGAATATATCCGTGCAGCCGATGGGCACAAGATTGGTGGGGCGCCCGGCGGTCTCCCGCCGAACGCCCCGTATCACGCCAGCCGGCCTGTAAGCCGGGTTCTGTACGGCGCAAAGCAAACAACGCACCTTGCGCGTGACGGCCATTCCTCTGGAACGCCGGTTGCCCGGCGTCTCGAGCAACCTACCCGGGCGGCCGATCCGGACATCGATCCGGGGATTTCTCCCCGTGCCGCCCCTATTCGGTCTTGCTCCCGGTGGGGTTTGCCGTGCCGCCTGCGTCGCCGCAGGCGCGGTGCGCTCTTGCCGCACCGTTTCACCCTTGCCGCGGGATTTCGCCCACGGCGGTCTGCGTTTTCTGTGGCACTTTCCCTGGGGTCACCCCCGCCGGACGTTATCCGGCACCGCATGTCCATGGAGCCCGGACTTTCCTCCCCGGCGACCTTTCGGTCCTTGCCGGGACGGCCGTCCGGCCGACTGACAATCTAGCAATGGGGAGCGGGCGCCCGCCGGTCAAGGGGCGCGGGCATCGACGCCGCCGGCCGCCGCAAGCAGGAAGCGCCGGGCGATCACCAGGCGCTCCAGCGTATCGAGGGTGGAGCCGTCGGCGATGCCGTCGACGCGGGCGGGGCGGAAATGACGCTGGAACGCGGCGACGACGTCGCGGGTCGAATCACCGTAGAACCCGGTCGGGTTGAGGCCGTAGCCGTACTCGGCCAAGAGGCCCTGGAGCTGCGACACCCCGGCGTTGCGGTCGCCGGGTTTTAGCGCCGGTCCGGCCGCGACCGGCGCGGGCTCGACCCAATGGCCGACGCCCGCCGCGAACAGCCGAGCCCAGGGAAATTTTTCGCCGGGGTCCTGTTTGCGGCTCGGCGCCACGTCGGAATGCGCCAGGATGCGGTCCGCCCGGACAAAATGCCGGCCCGCAATGTCCCGGCACAGCGCAATCACCTGCCGGATCTGCGGCTCGGGAAAATCCGGATAGCCGAAATCGTGCCCCGGATTGGCAATCTCGATGCCGATCGAGCGCGAGTTGATGTCCTCCTCGCCCTCCCAGCAGGAAATCCCGGCATGCCAGGCGCGGCGCGCCTCGGCCACGCATTGGACGATGCGCCCGTCCTCGTAGACGAAGTAATGCGTGGATACGCCGGGGTCCGGATCGCTGCCGATGCCGCACAGACGCTCGAGCGCAGCCTTTGCGCTCTCCATCCCGGTGTAGTGCAGCACGATCATGTCGGGACGCCGATGACCGCGCCGCTCGCCGTGGTTCGGCGAGCGTTCGACCGAGGTCACGAGCGGAGAATCCGGCGCAAAGCCCGACATGGCTACCGCAGTGGAACGGGAAGGCCCTCGTAACGCAACGGCAGCAAGGCCGCCGCAAACCCTTCCTTAAGTTTATACCGCGTTAATTCGTCAATCCGGCGAAGCGCCATGAGGGCTGCGCTTTCCATTGACGACCATAGCATCCCATGATATCCCAAAAATTCCCATACAGGGTTCCGCCGGTCGGATCGCAGATTCCATCCGTGCCTGCCGGCGGCAGCGGCTCCCATCCCGGAACAGGGGATGCCCCCAAGGCGGCGGCGCATCGGGATCGAGCCGGGCGAGGCGAGGAGCGACATGGACCGCTTCGTGTCCAATTTCACGCTGCGCCTCGACGCCAAGGGCCGTGTTTCGATTCCCGCGGCCTACCGCGGCGTGCTGACGCGGGACGGGTTCGACGGCCTTTACGTCTATCCGACGCTCGACCGTCCGGCGCTCGATGCCGGCGGCAATGCGCTGCTCGCCGAGATCGAGCAGCTGATCGGCCGCTTTGCGCCGTTCTCCGACGAGCGCGAGGATTTTTCGGCGGCGCTCTACGGCACCAGCGAGACACTGAAAATCGACGGCGAGGGCAGGGTGATCCTGTCCGAACCGCTCAAGGCCCACGCGGAGATCGCGGAGACGGTCGCCTTCGTGGGCCTCGGCCACAAGTTTCAGATCTGGGAGCCCGAACGCTTCCGCGCGCAGCTCGCGGAGGCCACCGGGAAAGTGCGCGCGCTCAAGAAGCAATTGGGCTCCCGGGTGGCAGCGGAGGACCCGCGCGGAGCACGGGAATGATGATGGGCCGCGACAGCGGGCAACCGGCTGTCGCTGGCGGACCGGCCCCTCACATTCCCGTGCTCGGACCGCAGGCGGTCGAGTTGTTGGCCGTGCGCGAGGGCGGCTTTTATGTCGACGCGACCTTCGGAGCCGGCGGCCATTCCCGCGCCATGCTCGCGGCCGGCAATGTAAAAATTCTCGGACTGGACCGCGATCCGACCGCGATCGCGCTCGGGGCCGATCTGGTCGAGCGCGCGGCGGGACGGCTGACGCTGGTCCAGGCGAATTTCGCCGATCTCGACTCCGTCGCGCACGAGTTCGGGCGCACGGCGGCGGACGGGGTCCTGCTCGATCTCGGCGTCTCCTCGATGCAGCTCGATCACGCCGAGCGCGGCTTCTCGTTCCGGCTCGAAGGCCCGCTCGACATGCGCATGAGTTCCGCCGGGCCGAGCGCAGCCGATATTCTCGCGCGCGCCTCGGAGCGCGACCTTGCCGCGATCATCGCCACGCTGGGCGAGGAACGTCACGCGCGCGCCGTGGCGCGAGCGATCGCGGCGGCGCGGCAACGGCAAGCGATCCGCACTACCTCGGAGCTGGCAACGATCGTTGCCCGAGTCGTCCGCGGGCGTCCCGGCGACATCCACCCGGCCACGCGCACGTTCCAGGCCTTGCGCATCTTCGTCAACGACGAGCTTCGCAGCCTTGCCGAGGCGCTCGGCGCGGCCGAGCGCCTGCTCGCGCCCGGCGGCCGGCTCGTGACGATCGCGTTCCATTCGCTCGAAGACCGCATCGTCAAGACGTTTCTGGCCGCGCGCGGCAGACCCGCCGCGCCCTCGCGGCATCTGCCGGAGAGAGTGCGCGCGGCGCCGAGCTTCCAGATCCTCACGAGGCGCCCGGTCGTGCCGGACGACGCGGAACTGGAGGCCAATCCCCGCGCTCGCTCGGCCAAGCTGCGCGCGGCCGAGCGCACCAGCGCCGCGGCGCACCCGCAACCGGCCGAAGCCTTGCCGCGGCTGCCCACGCCGGACGAGATCATGGGGCGAAGCTGATGCTGCGCGTTCTGCATATCGGCGTTTTTGCCGCGCTCGTGCTCGCCGCCGCCGACGTCTACAAGATCAAATTCGATTCCACCTTGCAGGCCGAGCGGGTCGCGAAGCTGCGCGCCGAGATCCGCCGCGAGCGCGACGCAGTCGCGGCGCTGCGCGCCGAATGGACCGCGCTCGACGGCCCGGAGCGAATCCAGGCGCTGGCGCGCCGCCACCTGCCGCTCAAGCCCATCGATATCACCCAACTCGACAATCTCGACCAATTGCCGGACCGCCCGATCGACTTGGTGCCGCCGGTCGATGGCCTCGGCCCCATGGTCGACATCGAGCCGCACCGCGATCGGCCGACCGGAAGCATCTCGGAGGCGCGGTGAGCCCATGCACGCGCCGGTTCCACAGCCCGGGCCCGAGACCTCCGGCGACAAGCGGCGCGAGCGCCTGCTCTATCGGCTGCTGTATGGACGAGGGGCCGACCGCGGCGCCAAGGCCAAGGCGCGGGTCGCGCTCGCCATTGCGGCCTTCGCGGCCGTCTATGGGGTGATCGCGACGCGGCTGGTGATGCATGCGGTCGCGCCCGACGTCCACGTGGCCCGGCGCAGCACCGCGCAGGACGCGGTCGCGACCGCACGACCGGACATCCTCGATCGCAACGGCGAGATCCTGGCCACCGACGTCAAGGCGCCGTCGCTGTTCGCCGAGCCGCGCAAATTGATCGACGTCGACGAGGCGGTCGAGCTGCTCACCGCGGTGCTGCCCGATCTCGATGCCGGCGAGCTGAGAGAACGGCTCGCCTCCAAGCGCGGCTTCGTCTGGCTCAAACGCGAGATCCCGACCAAGCAGCAGCAGGAGATCCATCACCTTGGAATCCCGGGCCTCGGGTTCCTGGACGAGAACAAACGCGTCTATCCCAACGGCCAGGAGGTCTCGCACGTCATCGGCCACGTCAACATCGACAATCAGGGCATCGCCGGCATCGAGAAATGGCTCGACGCGAGCGGGCTCGCCGCCCTGCACACCGCCGGCTTCGCCACCGACCGGCTGCAGAACCCGATCACGCTCGCCCTCGATCTGCGCGTCCAGCATGCGTTGCGCGACGAGCTCCTCGCGAGCCAGGAGAAATTCAAGGCCAAGGCGGCGGCGGGCCTCGTCACCGACGTGCGCACCGGCGAGGTGATCGCGCTCGTGTCGTTGCCGGATTACGACCCCAACAATCCCCGCCAGGCGATCGACCCGACCCGCATCAACCGGATCACCACCGGTGTCTACGAGATGGGCTCGACCTACAAGGCGCTCACGCTGGCCATGGCGCTCGATTCCGGCAAAGTGACGCTCGCCTCCACGTTCGACGCCCGCGTGCCGCTGCGCTACGGCAAGTTCAGCATCGGCGACTACCATGCGCAGAACCGGGTCCTCAGCGTTCCGGAGATCTTCACCTATTCGTCGAACATCGGCACCGCCCGGACCGCGCTCGCGATCGGCGTCGATGGCCACAAGGCGTTCCTGAAAAAGATGGGGCAGCTCGACCGGCTGCGCACCGAGCTGCCGGAAAGCGCCGAGCCGCTGGTGCCCAAGCGCTGGGGCGAGCTCAACACCGTGACCATCGCGTTCGGCCACGGGCTTTCGGTCGCTCCCTTGCAGGCGGTGATGGCGGTCGGTGCGCTCCTCAACGGCGGCTATCTGATCCCGCCGACGTTCCTCAAGCGCAGCGAGCCGGAGGCGCGCGCGCTGGCGAAGATCGTGGTCAAGCCCGAGACCAGCGAGAAGATGCGCTACCTGATGCGGCTCAATGCCGAAAAGGGCACCGCAGCCAAGGCCGACGTGAAAGGATATTACATCGGCGGCAAGACCGGCACCTCGGAAAAGGTCGTGGGCGGCCGCTATTCCAAGACCAAGGTGTTCAACACGTTCATGGCGATCCTGCCGGCCGATCAGCCGCGGTATCTTTTGACCGTCATGCTCGACGAGCCGCAGGCGACCCCGGAGACGCACGGCTTCGCCACTTCCGGCTGGAACGCGGCGCCGACGACGGGCAAAGTGATCGCGCGGATCGCGCCCCTGCTCGGGATCGAGCCGCGGTTCGATCTGCCGCCGGCCGACCGGCTGATCCTGACGAGCGCCAAGGAGCTGCGGTGACCGCGCGGCATGCGCGCGCCGCCGTGCCTCGAGGAGCGCAACCTGCACGACGCCGATGAAACTTGCTGATCTTGTGAGCGACGCGACCCCGATCGATGCCCGCCATGCCGGCCTCGACGTGACCGGTGTGTCGGCCGACAGCCGCAAAATCCGTCGCGGGGACCTGTTCGTCGCGGTGAACGGCGCCAAGGCGGACGGCTTGCGTTTCGTTGCCGATGCGGTTGCGGCCGGCGCGGTCGCGGTTCTCGCCGAACGCGCCCCCGATACGCCGCTGCCCGGGGGCGTGCCCCTCGTGCGCGTCACCGACTCCCGGCGCGCGCTGGCGCTCGCCGCCGCCCGCCTGTTCCCGCGCCAGCCCGCGACCATCGTCGCGGTCACCGGAACCAGCGGCAAGACTTCGGTCGCGGCCTTCGTCAGGCAAATCTGGGCGAGGCTCGGCCGCCGCGCCGCGAGCATCGGCACGCTCGGCGTCGCCGGCCCCGGCGTGGACTCCTACGGCTCGCTGACGACGCCGGATCCGGTCGAGCTGCATCGCACGCTCGAACGGCTGGCCGCGGCCGGCATCACCCATGCCGCAATCGAAGCGTCCTCGCACGGGCTCGATCAGCGCCGCCTCGACGGGGTGCGGCTCGCCGCCGGCGCATTCACCAATCTGAGCCGCGACCATCTCGATTACCACCGCGACCTCGACGCCTATTTCGGAGCGAAGCTGCGCTTGTTCGAGACGCTGCTCCCGCCGGGAGGCGGGGCCGTCGTCGACGCCGATCACGAGCACGCGCAAGCGGTGCTGATCGCGGCGCAAACCCGCGGACTGCGCCTGCTTACCGTCGGGCGCCGCGGCGAGGACATCCGGCTGGTCGAGGCCGGGATCGACGGCTTTGCGCAAAATCTCGTCGTGCAACATGCGGGCAAGACCTTCCGGATCCGGCTGCCGCTGGTCGGGGAATTTCAGATCGAAAATGCGCTCGTGGCCGCCGGCCTGCTGATCGCGGCGGGAGAAGAAGCGCCGCCGGTATTTGCCGCGCTCGAAGGCCTCGAAGGCGCCAAGGGCCGGCTCGAGCTCGTCGGGCGCAAGGACGGTGCGCCGATCTTCGTCGACTATGCGCATAAGCCCGACGCGCTCGCCAAGGCGCTCGAGGCCTTGCGGCCGTACGTGAAACATCGGCTCGTGCTCGTGTTCGGCGCCGGCGGCGACCGCGACCAGGGCAAGCGTCCGCTCATGGGCGCGATCGCAGCCGCGCAAGCCGACCGGGTCATCGTCACCGACGACAATCCGCGCAGCGAAAATCCAGCCGCCATCCGCGCCGCGATCCTCGCCGCGGCGCCGGGAGCGGTCGAAATCGGCGACCGCCGCGAGGCGATCCGCCGCGCCATCGCCGAGATGAAACCCGGGGACGTTCTGCTGATTGCCGGAAAAGGCCACGAAAGCGGCCAAATCGTCGGCGACCGGGTATTGCCGTTCACCGATCACGAGGCGGTCTTGGCCGCGCTCGAGGAGAGGGTCGCATGAGCGATCGCGCGCTGTGGACCGTCGCGGCGATGGCCGCGGCGATGCGAGCTTCGCGCGCGGGGCCGCTGCCCGCGGCAGTCCGCGGGCTTTCCATCGACAGCCGCAGCATCGAGCCGCAAGACGCGTTCTTCGCGATTTTGGGCGAGAACCGCGATGGCCACGATTTTGTCGCTGCCGCGCTCGAACGCGGCGCGGCGCTTGGCGTCGTCGCGCAGGAAAAACACGTCACCATGCCGCCGGATGCGCCGCTTCTCTTGGTTCCCGACGTGCTCGCCGCCTTGCGCGATCTCGCCACCGCGGCGCGCGGTCGCTCGCGCGCCCGCATCGTCGCGGTCACCGGATCGGTCGGCAAGACCGGGACCAAGGATGCCCTGCGCCTGGTGCTGGCAAGAGAGGGCGAGACCCACGCGTCGGCGGCGTCCTACAACAACCATTGGGGCGTGCCGCTCTCCCTGGCGCGGCTGCCGGAGAGCGCGCATTTCGCCATTTTCGAGATCGGCATGAATCACGCAGGCGAGATCACGCCGTTGACGCGGCTGGTGCGGCCGCACGTTGCGATCATCACGGCGGTCGAACCGGTGCATCTCGAATTTTTCGACTCGGTCGAGGCGATCGCCGACGCCAAGGCCGAGATTTTTCTCGGGCTCGAGCCGAACGGCGCCGCGGTGATCAATCGCGACGGCCCGCTCTACGAGCGGCTCGCGCGGGCCGCGCAAGCCGCGGGCGCCGCAACAATCGTGTCGTTCGGCGAGCACCCGCAGGCCGATGCGCGGCTCATCAACCTGTCGCTGCAGCCGGACGGTTCGAGCGTG
>VAZU01000053.1:18879-29527 GCA_005884745.1 Alphaproteobacteria bacterium | reverse complement strand
CGCGCACCATGGCGGCGCTCGACCGCGAGCTCGCCCGCGGCGCGCGCTACGGCGCGTTGCTCGACGATGTCTGCGGAATCGCCTCGGTGCTCACGCGCCTGCGCCCGGGTCGGCGCTGGCGCCGGCGCGACCGCGAGGAGCCTCGGCCCGGCGAAGAGCCGGTCGCGGTGTGAGGGCGTCCGCCCTCCCCAGTCTCTGCCGTCATCCCGGGCACGCGAGCAAGGCGAGCGTGAGCCGGGATCCATGACCACCGTCCCATAGGTTACGCCGCGGTCATGGGTTCCGGCTCTCGCGCTCTCGCGCTCGGCCGGAATGACGAAGTTGTGATGAATGGCCCCGGGCGCTGCGCCCGGGATACGAGGCCTTTACACCGGGACCCGCACGGTCGCCCGCAGCCCGCCCAGCGGGCTGTCGCCGAGCAAAATGTCGCCGCCATGGGAGCGGGCGATGTCGCGGGCGATCGCCAATCCGAGCCCGGTGCCGCCTTCGTCCTGGTTGCGCGCGTCGTCGAGCCGCAGAAACGGCTTGAACACCTCCTCGCGCATGCGGGCCGGAATGCCGGGCCCATCGTCGTCCACCGTGATGGTCAGCCAGCGATGATCGCGATGCCCGGTGATCGCAATCGAGCGCGCGAAGCGCGCCGCATTGGAGACCAGATTGGCAAGACAGCGGCGGAACGCGGCGGGCCGCACGGTGACGAGCGGCTGGCCGTGGAACGCCGCGCTGGTCCGGTGGCCCTGACGCTCGGCGTCGGTCTTGAGATCCTCCAAAAACGCGGCCATGTCGGTCGGCGCCGACTGCTCACCGGCATCGCCGCGCGCGAAGGCGAGATAGGCCTCGAGCATGCGCGCCATTTCGTCGACGTCGCGGCGCAAGGCGTCGACCTCGGGACTGTCGTCGATCAAGGCGAGCTCGAGCTTGAAGCGCGTCAGGAGCGTGCGCAGGTCGTGCGACACGCCGGCCAGCATGGTGGTGCGCTGCTCGATCGTGCGCTCGACGCGGCGCTTCATCTCGACAAAGGCCAGCGCCGCGCGCCGCACTTCGCTCGCCCCGCGCGGACGGAAGCCCGGCACGTCGCGGCCCTTGCCGAATGCCTCGGCGGCGTCGGCGAGCGTAAGGATCGGACGGATCTGGTTGCGCAGGAACAGGATGGCGACGGCGAGCAGCACCAGCGACGTGCCGACCATCCACAGCAGGAAAATATGGGAATTGGAGGCGTAGGCGGCGTTGCGCCGGGCGAACACCCGCATCACGGTGTCGTCGAGCTGGATGCGGATCTCGACGATCGACGAGCGCCCGACGGTGTCGATCCAGAACGGGCGGCCGATCTGCTGGCGGATCTGCACCGAGAGCGCCTGGTCGAGCAGCGAGAAGAACGGTTTTGGCCCGGGCGGCGGCAGGTCGGTGCCGGGCAGGAAGTCGACGACGAGCCCGAGCCGTTCCTGGGCCATGCGCCGGATCGTGGTGCGCTCGGCGTCCTGCGGATAGCTCTTGTAGACGTCGATGACGGCGGCGATGTCCTGGGTCACCGCGGCCGAGAGCCGCCGCGTCACCGTGTTCCAATGCCGTTCCATGAACACGAAGGCGACCACCGACTGCAGAATCACCATCGGGGTGACGATGATGAGCAGCGAACGGCCGTAGAGGCCCTTCGGCATGAAGCCCTTGAGCCACTGGCCGATGCGGTCGTAGAGCTCGAACACGCGGCTCGCCGCCGAGCGCAGGGTCGCGAGCCCGACGTCGAGCGTGGTCATGGTGCGACCATCAGCCGATAGCCGATGCCGCGCACGGTCTGCACGATCAGCGGGTTGGCGGGATCGCGCTCGATCTTGCGGCGCAGGCGATTGACCTGCACGTCCACCGCGCGCTCGTTGACGCCGGGGCCGTTGCCGGCCAGCGCCAGGCGCGACACGGTCTCGCCGGGCTTTGCGGTCAGCGCGCCCAGCATTTCGCGCTCGCGGTCGGTCAGATGCACGATCTCCTCGCCGCGGCGCAGCTCGCCGCGGCCGATGTGGAACACGAAATCGCCGAAGCGCACCGACTCGATCGGCGGGCCTGCCGGCAACTGCCGCTTGAGGATGTTGGCGATGCGCAGCAACAGCTCGCGCGGCTCGAACGGCTTGGCCAGATAATCGTCGGCGCCGAGCTCGAGGCCCTTGATGCGGTTCTCCGCTTCGTCGCGCGCGGTCAGCATCAGGATCGGCACGCCGGAGGAGACGCGGATGGCGCGGGCAAGCTCGAAGCCGGTCTCGCCCGGCATCATGACGTCGAGGATCAACAGATCGAAGCTCAGCCCGCCGAGCTTGGCGCGCGCCTCCGCGGCGGTCTCCGCCGTCGTCACCCGATAGCCTTCGGCCAGCAGGAAGCGAAGCAAGAGATCGCGGATCCGGCGGTCGTCGTCGACGACCAGAAGGTGCGGGGCGGCATCGGATGGGGCGGAAAGCGCACGCGCCATGGTTCGCCTCGACCCGCGTTCACCGGCGCAAGCGCCGGATGCGGTCGGCGCGCGCGATCAGGCCCAGCACGGCCTGGCGTTGCTTGGGCTCGATCATGGCCGCAAGAAATCGCCGCACCGCCTCATGGGCGCCGGGCGTGTCGCCGAGCGCGCGCAGGATCCGCTCGGTCTGCAGCTTCGCCAGCCGCATGGCAAGCGCCTCGCCCTTCGACGTGACGTGGAGCAGGCGCTGCCGACGATCGTTCTCGCCGGCCTTCTGCACCACGTAGCCTTGCTCGACGAGCTCGCGGAGCACGCGGCCGAGCGACTGTTTGGTGATCCGCAAGAGCTCCAACAGATCGGCAACCTTCATGCCCGGATGTCGGTTGACGAAATGCAGCACGCGATGGTGCGCGCGGCCGAAACCGAACTTGGCCAAGACCTCGTCGGGATCGCCGACGAAGTCCCGATAGGCGAAGAACAACAGCTCGATGACATCCCAAATGGGCTCATCCGTCGCCCCGGGGCGGCCGGGCTCGGCGCCGGCCGTCCGGCTCGCGGGCAGGGCAGTTACGTCAGCCATATTGACATATTTCGGTCTGATTGTTACCAAAGGCGGCGCTTTTGCGAAAGGATCGTGCGGGGCGTGGCTCACCCGTCCGGCGAAGGGCCTGCCCTCGGGCGGCTCGACCATATCGGGAGTTCCGTCCCGACGCAAAACCGCCCGGCTTCGCGGGCATGGGGGTCCGAGCGGGCCGCAAAGGATTATGATGCTGCCGGATCGGCCCGGTCGGATTGCGGGTGAACCGGCGAGAACGATTTGGTTTCCCGGAGGAGAACGTCATGGAACAGCCCTTCGACCGACGCGACGGCTTCATCTGGTACGACGGCAAGCTGGTGCCATGGGCCGGCGCGACGCTGCACGTGCTTTCCCACGGGCTGCATTACGCGAGCTGCGTGTTCGAGGGTGAGCGGGCCTACGGCGGCGTGATCTTCCGCTCGACCGCACATTCGGAGCGGCTGAAAAAATCCGCCGAGCTGCTCGACTTCGAAATCCCGTATTCGGTCGCGGAGATCGACGCCGCCAAGCATCAGGTGCTGGAGCGCAACGCACAGAAGGACGCCTACGTGCGCCCGGTCGCCTGGCGCGGCTCGGAGATGATGGGCGTCTCGGCCCAGCACAACAAGATCCATCTCGCCATCGCGACCTGGGAATGGCCGAGCTATTTCGATCCCGCGCAGCGGCTCAAAGGGCTGCGGCTCGATCTCGCGCAATATCGCCGGCCCGATCCGGCGACGATCCCGGCCAAGGCCAAGGCCGCGGGCCTGTACATGATCTGCACCATTTCCAAGCATCAGGCCGAGCGCAAGGGCTATGCCGACGCCATGATGCTCGACTGGCGCGGGCTCGTCGCCGAATGCACCGGCGCCAATATCTTGTTCATCCAGGACGGCCGCATCCACACGCCGACCCCGGATTGCTTCCTCGACGGCATCACCCGGCAGACCGTGATCGAGCTCGCCCGGCGGCGCGGCATCGAGGTGATCGAGCGAAAAATTTCGCCCGACGAGCTCTCGAAATTTTCCGAGTGCTTCATCACCGGAACCGCGGCCGAAGTCACGCCGGTCGCGGAGATCGCCGATTGGCGCTTCAAGCCGGGCAGCATCACCAAGCAATTGATGGAAGACTACACGGCCGAGGTGCAGCCGAGGGCCGCCGCGGCGTGATACCTCCCCGGAGGGGAGGTCGCCGCGCTCCGCGCGGCGGGTGGGGCGAAATGAGAGAGGACCCCACCCCGGCTCGACGCTCGCGCGTCGCGCCGACCCTCCCCTTCCGGGGAGGGAAAAGCACGCCTCAATATCGCACCGCCACCAGACGGCGGGTGCCGGATTGCCCGCCCCAGACCTCGCCGGGCCGCCCGGCCAATTGCCGGACGTTGGCGGCCGTCTTGTCGCTCGCAAAGCTGTCGAAGCGCCCGGTCGCGGGATCGAGCCGCACGATGGCATTGGCGGGCCAGTCGGAGGCCCAGACCTTGTCGGTTTCGTCGACATAGATCGCGTAACAGCCGGCTTTGCTCTTGGGCAGGCTGAAGGTCTTCCAGCTTTTGGCCGCAGGATCGTAGCGGCCGATCTCGCCGGAGTTCCAAAAGCTCGCCCATACGTTGCCTTTGGAGTCCGACCAGACCCGGCGCGGGCCGACGCCCGGTCGCGGCGGCTCGATGATGCTCGCCTGCCCCGTCGCCGCATCGATCTTGCCGAGGTAATCGCCGGCGAGCGAGGCGTACCAAACCTCGCCCGAGGGCGTGGCTGTCATTCCGTACGGTCCGGCGCCCTTCGGCGCCCGCCAGGCTTCGATCTTTCCGGACGCCGGGTCGACGCGGCCGTAAACGCCGCTCTGGCCGGTGAACCATACCGTGCCGTGCGCGTCGATGGCCGGCGTATTGAGGTTGGCATCGGGAAATTCCTTCGGCAGCGGGAAGACCCTGACGGCATGGTCCGTCGGGTCGACGCGCACGATCGCGTTCTGGCCGCCGTCGGTGACCCAGGCGGCACCGTCGGACGCGGTGACGATGCCATGCGGGGCGGAGCCCGGCCCCAGCGCGATCTGCTCGATCTTCCCGCTCTTGGGATCGAGCTTGCCGAGCCGCCCCTGATGCTGATCGGTGTACCAGACGCCGCCGTCCGCTGCCGGCGCCACGTCGTGGGGAAACGCGCCGGCCGGCAAATCATAATAGGCAACGTCCGCGGCCGATGCGGGAACCCACGGCAGCAATACGGCGGCGAGAAGCGCGAGCGTGCGCAGCATCATTCCGCGGCTTCCGGTTTTCGGCGTGTCCATCGCGCGGCCGCCCGATCGTCGGTTTCCCTGGCCTCGACCCAGGCGCTGCCGCTCGGCCGCTCCTCGCGCTTCCAGAACGGCGCCCGGGTTTTCAGATAATCCATCAGGAACTCGGCCGCCGCGAAGGCGTCCTGCCGGTGCGCGGCCGCGGTCACGACCAGCACGATGTTGTCTCCCGGCTCGATCCGCCCATAGCGGTGCACGACGGTGACGCCCATCAGCGGCCAGCGGCGTTCGGCCTCGGCGACGTGGCGGGAGATCTCGGCCTGCGCCATTTCCGGATAATGCTCGAGCGTGATCGCCGCGATGGGCTCGCCCGCTTCGGTGCCGCGGCACACGCCCGTGAAGGTAACGATCGCGCCGATATCGGTGCGACCATTGCGCAGCGCCGCTGCCTCCGCCGCAACGTCGAAATCTTCGGTCTGCAGACGAGCGTTCATTGCAATCTCAACCGGCTCGGGCCGGCCCGGTTTCAGGCCACAATCAAGGCTAAGCGGCCGCGGCAACCGGGAATGCGCTATCCGCCGGTCATCGGCGGAAAGAAGGCGATCTCGTTCGCCTGCCCGATCCTCGTCTCGGGCGGGACGTGGGTGCGGTCGATCGCCGCGCGGATCACCCGCGGATTGGCAAAGGCGCTGGCATATTCCTCGCCCCGCCCGGCCAGCCAATGCATCAGCTCGCCGACGGTGGCCACTCCGGCCGGCGGCTCGATCTCCTCCTGCGCCTTGCCGATCCGCTCCCGCACCCAGGCGAAATACAGGACCTTCACGCTCATTCCTCGATCAGGTGCTGGACCCCGGCGCGCAGGTAATCCCAGCCGGTATAGAGCGTCACCAGCGCCGAGATCCACAGCAGGCTCAGGCCGGTCACCGTCGTGATCGGCAGGATATGGTCGCCGGCCTTACCGGCGATCAGGAACCCGATGGCGACCAGCTGCACCGTGGTCTTCCATCGCGCCAGCCGCGTGACCGGGACGCTGACGCGCAGCCCGGCCAGATATTCGCGCAGACCCGACACCAGGATCTCGCGGCACAGAATGACCACGGCGGCCCACAGCGACAGCCCTTTGATCGTGCCGTCGCCGGCGAGCATCAGCAGGCACGAGGCGACCAGCAGCTTGTCGGCGATGGGATCGAGCATCCGCCCGAACGTGGTCTGCTGGCCCCAGACCCGGGCAAAATAGCCGTCGAAGAAGTCGGTGACGCCCGCCGCGATGAACAGCGCCAGCGCCACCCATCGCAGCCACAGCCCCCCGCCGAGAAAGTCCGACCAATACATGCACCCGATCACCACGGGTATCGCGGCCATGCGACCGTAGGTCAGCACGTTCGGCACGGAAACCCGGCGCGCGGGCGAGGGCGGATGCGTCACCATCGTCATGGGTGGACAGAACACCGCGCTTGGCGAGGCGTCAACCGGCCTCTGGGGAATGCTGGGGAATACGGATTCGCATCCTTCCTGGTGCTCCGCCCGGTTATCTCGACTCATGGAGAAAGTCATAGACCTTGCGCGCGGTTTCCGCATTGATGCCGGAGACTTGTTCGAGATCCGCGACCGAAGCCCGTTCGATCGCCTTGAGCGTCCCGAAATGCCGCAACAGCGCCCGCTTGCGGGCCGGGCCGATCCCGGGAATCTCCTGCAGCCCGGCTTCGCGGATGTCGCGCTTCCTCCGCTGGCGATGCGAGCCGACCGCGAAGCGATGCGCTTCATCGCGCAGCCGCTCGACGAAATAGAGCACCGGGTCGCGCGGCTTGAGCCGGAAGGGCTCGCGCCCGGACCGGAAAAATGTCTCGCGCCCGGCGTCCCGCTCGGGCCCCTTGGCGATGGCAATCAACGCAAGGTCGCGCACGCCGAGCTCACCGAGCGTCTCGCGCGCGGCATTGAGCTGCCCGAGCCCGCCGTCGATCAGCACCAGGTCCGGCCAGGGGGAATCGGCGCTCTCGCTGTCGGCAGAGTCGGCGTAACCGGTGTTCTCCGGTGCACCCGCAATCGCATCCCTCCCCCCTTGAGGGGGAGGGATGGGGAGGGGGGTAGTTTCAATGCCGAGAAGATGACCTCCCTCTCGACCCGGCTGTGCCGGCTCGGCCTCCCCCTCGAGGGGGGAGGCGATCGGAGCTTGCGGCCTGGGGGCCTCCGCCAGCAGACGGCGGAAGCGCCGCCGCAGCACCTCGCGCATCATGCCGTAATCGTCCCCCGGGGCGAGATCGGCAGTGCGGATGTTGAACTTGCGGTACTGGTTCTTCCGGAATCCTTCCGGCCCCGCGACGATCATCGCGCCCACCGCATTCGTCCCCTGGATGTGGCTGTTGTCGAAAACCTCGATGCGCCGCGGCGGCCGCGGCAAATCGAACGTCTCGGCGAGGCCGGCGAGCAGACGCTGCTGCGACGAGGTCTCGGCGAGCTTGCGGCCCAGCGCTTCCCGGGCGTTGGCGAGCGCATGCTCGACGAGGTCCTTCTTTTCGCCCCGCTGCGGCACCGCGATTTCCACCTTGTGTCCGCTCTTGATGCTCAGCGCCTCGGCGATCAGCGCGCGATCCTCGACGTCGTGCGAGATCAGGATGAGCCGCGGACACGGCTTGTCGTCATAGAACTGGGCGAGAAAGGCGCCGAGCACGTGCCCCGCCGACAAGGAGCGATCGGCGCGGGGGAAATACGCCCGATTGCCCCAGTTCTGGCCGGTGCGGAAGAAGAAGACTTCGACGCAGGAAAAGCCGCCTTCCTGATGCACGGCGAACACGTCCGCCTCCTCGACGCCGCGCGGATTGATGCCCTGATGCGCCTGCACGGCGGAGAGCGCGGCGAGCCGATCGCGGTAGATCGCGGCGCGCTCGAAATCGAGCGCGGACGCGGCCTTCTCCATCTCGCTCGCCAGCTCCTCCTTGACCATGCGGCTCTTGCCCGACAGGAATGCCTCGGCCTCGCGCACCAGCTCGGCGTAATCGGCCGGCTTGATCTCGCCGGTGCACGGGCCCGAGCAGCGCTTGATCTGGTAGAGCAGGCACGGACGGGTGCGGCTCTCGAACACCGGGTCCGAGCAGGAGCGGATCAGGAACGCGCGCTCGAGCGCGGTGATGGTGCGGTTCACCGCCCATACCGAGGCGAACGGCCCGAAATAATCTCCCGGACGGCTGCGCGCGCCCCGGTGCTTGCTGATCTGCGGCGCCGGATGATCCCCGGTGATCAGGATATAGGGGAACGATTTGTCGTCCCGGAGCAGCACGTTGAAGCGCGGGCGCAGCCGCTTGATCAGGTTCGCCTCGAGCAGCAGCGCCTCGGTCTCGGTGGCGGTGGAGACGAACTCGATCGACGCCGTCGCCGCGATCATGCGGGCGATGCGCGCGGTGTGCCCGGTCGCGCGCTGATAGGCCAGGATGCGCTTGCGGATGTTCTTGGCCTTGCCGACGTAGAGCACATCGCCGCGAGCGTCGATCATGCGGTAGACGCCCGGAGCCGGCGGCGCGAGCTTGGCGTAGCGGACGATGACGTCGGCCCCGCTCGCCGCCGCGGCCTCCGCCGCATCGAGCGGCGGCGCGGTCTCCTCGACGAGCGCCGGCAGGCTCGGCTCCTCCTCCTCGTCCTCGAGGTCGATTTCCGGCTCGAGATTGATCTTTTGCGGTCCCGGCATGGTGCAAAGCTAGGCTGCCGAAGCGGCGGGTTCCACCCTCCATGGTGTCTCCATGGCGCGGGCGGCGCGACGCCGGCGATCGCAGACTGCGGACATAGGCCCTGTTCAGGATTTTTTACCCATAACGCATCGTATTCGAACGATGATTCAGCGGCGATTAACCCAAGCCGCTCGATAAAAGCCGGGAAAAACCGGGGTTCGAGCCTGGGTCCGCCGCCCGAACGGGAGCTGCCGGCCGGCATCGCCTGCGGTTGCGAATGGTTCGCCGGGGTCGGCTCCGCCCGGCGCAGCCGACTCGGCGGCGGAGCTGGAGGGGGCAGCATGAACAAGCTTGTTGCGGCGGCCGTAACAGCGGGTGCGGTTGCGGTCTCGCCCGCGATCGCCGCCGATATGCGGCCGGTGCCGATGCCGGGGCCCTATGTGGCCGTGCCGGCACCCGGCTGGACCGGCGCCTACGTCGGGCTGAACGCCGGATATCAGTTCGGCAAGGTCGACAATTTGCCGCTCAAGCCGAACGGCGTGCTGGGCGGCATCCAGGGCGGGTACAATTGGCAGACCGGCCAGTTTGTGCTGGGCGCCGAGACCGACCTGCAATTGTCCAGCGCCGAGGATACTTTCGCGCCGTACCAGTTCTCCAATCCCTGGTTCGGCACATTGCGCGGCCGGATCGGAATGACGTTCAGCAATGTTTTGGTCTACGCAACGGGCGGGCTCGCATACGGAAGAAGCAGGCTCACATTCGCGGGACTGACCGAGACGCATACCGATGCCGGCTGGACCGCAGGCGGCGGCATCGAAGTCGGCCTCACGCCGCATTGGTCCGCCAAGGTGGAATATCTTTATTTCGATCTCGGCAATCAGAGCTACGTGCTGACCGGCACCAACAATGGATTGACCTCGAACCTGCTGCGCTTCGGCGTGAATTACCGGTTCTGATCGCAGCCGCATCAAACTTCGGTCATGACCGGCACGGGGTCAGCCCCGCCTGGCCCGCGCCGAAAGCAGGACCGCGATCGAACGGCCGATCAGCCGCTGACGACCAGGTTCACCGCTTTGGGGCCTTTGCCCTTCTTGTCGGGCTCGACATCGAAGGCGATGCGCTGACCCTCGTTGAGCGACTTCAGGCCGGCGCGCTCGACTGCCGTGATGTGCACGAACACGTCGCGACCTCCGTCGTCCGGCTTGATGAAGCCGTAGCCGCGCTCGCTGTTGAAGAACTTGACCGTACCGGTCGTCGCCATCGGGAAGCTCCTTTCCCCAATGTTGCTTCCCCGCCGGCCCCCACGGCGCGGCGGCTCGGCCGGACATTCGCAAACGGGGAAAGGCATCGGCCGCAAAGAGCCTCAGTCACCTCCGCCGGCCCCCTATGGAGGCGGAACGTCAAAGCCAGCACCTAGGAAGTAAACCAACGCCGTCCCGGTGGAAAGAGGCGAGCGGATCATCATCTCATTTTTCCGCGGCGAGCCAGTCGAGCCGCGCGGCGCCCTGCCGGTCGCGGCGGAGCACCCCGGCGAGCGCGGGAAGCAGGCTTTGCAGCTCGGTTTCGAGTCGCCACGGCGGATTGACCAGCAAAAGTCCGCTGCCGATCAAAGATTGGTCCGGGCGAGCCGCGATCCTGATCTCCGCACGCAAGATTTTTGGGATGCCGAGCGCGGCGATGTTGCGGGCGAAGCGCCCGGTCTCGGCAACATCCTTGATCGGGTACCACAGGAGATAAGTTCCGGTCGCCCATTTCCGGTGGGCGCGCGCA
>VAZU01000053.1:4653-18777 GCA_005884745.1 Alphaproteobacteria bacterium | reverse complement strand
GCGCTCCCTGGGCGGCACATAGGCGGCGAGCGCCGTCCAGCCGTCGATCGTGATCACCTTGGCGCGCCGGTCCTTGCCGAGCGCGCGGGCCAGCGCCGCGGCGGCCGCCGGAACGAGTTCGCAGGCGATGAGGCGGTCTTGCGGCCGCAGCCAGGAGAGGGCGAGCAGCGGCGATCCCGGATAGGCGAGCAGGCGCCCGCCGGGATTGTATCGGGCAATCGCCTCGAGATAGGGCGCGAGCAGCCCGCGGATCTCGGGGCCGAGTTGCGCCGCAAGCAGGCGGCCGATGCCCTGGCGCCATTCGCCGGTTCGGCTCGCTTCCCGCCCGGTCAGGCGGGTCAAGCCGGATCCGGCGTGGGTGTCGATGATGCGGAACGCGCCGTCCTTTTCCCGCAGATGCGCGACGATGCGCGCGAGCACCGCGTGTTTGACGACGTCGGCGAAATTGCCGGCATGGAACGCGTGGCGGTAGTTCATCGCAGAGGCCGGACGGCGGAGGAGTCAAGACGAGGCTACAGCGAAGTAGGCGGTAAGCGGGTTTCGCCGCGCGATGCGAGGGTTGATCGATCTTTCTCCGCAGAAGTGCCGTCCGGCGTCCGTCGCCGGCCGCCCGAGACGAAGATGGCCCGTGTCCGAAAGCTCCTGGGAGCTCGGAACGCAGGCCATCCCGCGAGCCGGTACGTGCAACGCAACGCGACCGTACGTTTCCGGCCAGAGTTCAACCGTCCTCGCGCGCCGGCTTGCCGCCGCGCAGCGGCGGCATCACGATTTTCTCGCGGCGGCAGGTCCGCCGCTCCGCTCCCTCGCAGCCGCGGAACGCGAGCTCCTTGCTCATGCAGATGCGGATCTCGCGCAGGCGCTCCCGGTCGCAGCCGACCGCGATCGAGCTGGCGGAGAGACCCGGATTGGCGTTGACGAAGGCCTGCTCGACCTCCGCCGGCGTGACCGTGAGCGGCGCCTTCAGGTCGATGTACTCGGCCGGGATTTTCACCACGGCGCGCGCCTTGCGGACGGTCTCGAAATAGGCCCGCGCCGGGAGTCCCGAGCAGGTGCCGTGGCGATCCCACTCGCGGAAGATCAGCCGCGGCGCCGGCATGACGTCGAGCATCGAGGAGATGATGTTGCGGTCGAGCCGGGGCGCGGGGACCTGGCAGTACTCGGGAAAGCCTTTTTCATATTGCGGCCACAGGCCGTGCACCACGAAGGAATACGGCCGGGCGCCGCACTCCGGCTGGCCCTGGGCGCGATCGCCGGCGGCCTCGCAGAACGAAGGCGACCACGACAGCGCAAGAACGTAGAAGTCGAACTTGCCGGGCTCGTTTTGACGGGTGTCCTGGGCCGAGGCGGCCGTGACCCCAAGACTCAGCGCGACAGCGGCGACGATGAGCGAACGCAATGCAAACCGGACCATGGAAGCCCCCTAATCAACGTTGCAGCGGGAACCCACCTTAGCCCATGCGAAGGAACAGGACAAGAACAAAAAAGAACAAAATGTGATTTACCGGAACGAGCCGCGCGCGCCTCCCCCGCTTGCGGGGAGGGCCGGAGTAGCGGGGTATTTGCAATTCACCGGCTTCGGGCCCCTCCCGGCTCGCGCGCATGACGAGCCGGCCCGCCCCGCGGGCGGGAGGTGAGCGAACTGCCGGTTCAGGGCTTTGCCATCTTGCAGGCCGGGTTGAACGCCCAATTGCGGTCGACCCCGACCACGCACCATTCGACGCCCCAGGTCGCGCCGATCAGGCCGGTATCCTCACCGATCGAGTAATAGACCGGCCGTTCGATGCCGTCCGAGATCAGGGCGACGCCGGCGCAATAGCGCCGCGGGATGGTGTCGGGCGCCCACGGCCGGAACGCGATTTCGCGCACCTGTTCGAACCCGGCGATCGCCAGCTCGGAGTTCCAGAATCGGCGTTCCTTGAGGCCGAAGAGATACTTGATCTTCGACAGCGCCACCGGATGGTCGCAAGGCGGCAGCTTGCCGCTGTAGCGCGGCCCGAATAGCCAGAAATTCTTCTCCAGCCAGCCGGCAGCCTCGGCGGCAGGCGCGAACGCCAGCACCGACGTTGCCGTCAGCAGCACGGCTAGGATGCTAGTCCGGCCCGGCATGCCCCGATCCCCTTGCATTGCGGACGGTGCCGCGCGGCCGGACCGCGGTCAAGGGGCCAGCACGCCTTGCGGAGAAATCGTGGCAGGGCGTGACCGTAAGGCCACGCAAGCAGCCGGCGTAGGGCGAAGCGGGGGCGGGGATGACCCGCCGCTCAAAGTACCGGGACAGTGTTGAGGAACAGCGCGCAGGTCCTGGCGGCCGTCGGCGATTGCAGGCGATCGAAGCGCTCGAAGCTCGCGCGCAGCTCCGAATCGGAGCTGGCGACGGCGATCCCGCAGCCCCGCGTCTGCAACCCGGCCGGAGCCGGGGCGACGGCGAGCACGAGCGGAACCAGGGTCAGCATCAGGCGAAGTGAGAGCATCGTCGGCATGGGCATGCATTGGGCTTCGGGCGATCGGCACCTGGAGCGAGGCTAGCGCGGAGATATTGCGGTCCATTTGCTCCGATCGTCGAAAAATCGCTAACGCGTGCAAAGGATTGTGGCCGGGAAACCAAACCTCGGGCTCGTCCGTTGCCTCCACGAGGTCTGTTCGAAGGAGGACGCGATGGGATACCCCCTGCGGATGGCGGGTCTGGTGCTGGCCCTGTGGGCGAGCGCCGGGCTCGCCGCGGCCCAGCAACCCGGCCCCATGACGGGGACCAGCTCTACGGCGACGACCGGCATCGACTTGCAGCTGACGCCGCAGCAGCGCGCCGACATCTACGACAGCGTGAGCAAGCAGAAGCTCAGCCGAACGCCGCCGCCGACGAATCTGCACGTGGCGGTCGGCGGCGACCTGCCCGCCTCGATGGAGCTCTACGATCTGCCGCCCAATATCGCCGCGGATATTCCGGCGACCAAGCTCTACAAATACACGCTGGTGCAGAGCCAGGTGGTGATCGTCGATCCGACCAAGATGAAGGTGGTCGACATCATCCGGCAGTGAAGGCTGTTTGGGCTCTCCCCGGCCGTCATCCTGAGGTGCTCGCGAAGCGAGCCTCGAAGGACGGCCGCTGCACGGGCCCGCTCGTTTTCGTGCTGGCCGCGCTCGTCCTTCGAGGCTCGGCACTTCGCGCCTCGCACCTCAGGACGACGTCACTCCGTGGTGTCGTTGACCAGCTTGTTCACGGTCGCGGGCAGGACGTCGAGGTATGGGCCCATGAAGAAGGCCTCGCCCGAGCCCTCGCCGAACAGCCGGTCGTGCGCGCTGATCATCGCCCGCATGGCGTCGATGCAGGCGTCCATCGCGACGACGATCAGCTCGTTCACCTCGCCGGCGTCTTCGTGCTTGTGAAAGCGTGGGTTCGCCGCCACCGCGCGCGCCACGCAATCGTTGGCGGAGCGGATCAGCGGGCGCAGCACCGCCGTCTTTTGGTGCCGGCTCATTTGCGTGCCGGGCTGGATCGCGGCCAATCCCATCGGTGCGGTGAGCTGCGGGTCGAACGACGCGTTGGACACGAGCAACAAACCCACCAGGGCTGCGAGGATCATTCCCCCCTCCCAAGGCTTCCGAATCGAGTTCCCACCCGGCTACCCTCTGGAATACCAGAGAGTGCCGCCTGTGGAAAACACCAGAATGGCAGGGATTGGCCGAATTTTCTGCGGCTGTGGGTCGCGGGACACAGAGGGCGGGGACCGCAGGGTGGGGTCAAGCCAAGCGCGACCCATCGTTGGACCGATTGCGATTGCTGAACGAGGTCCCCGCTTTCCGCGGGGACGATGGCCTTCGGCCATCGGGTCGCTGTGCTCAACCCGCCCTACTCGCTCGTCGTCCGTCCGTCCTCGGCCACCCGGTACCCGCATTTCGGGCAGACCAAAGGGGTGTCGCGGCGCAAGCGCGCGACGCTGCGCGTCAGGTGGTAACCGCAGCGCGGACAGATGACCTCGACCTCGGCCTCGTCGTCGCGGGGATCGTCCGCCATGCCCCGAATCTAAGAATGGCACCGATGCTGCGGAAGGGGCGCGTTCGGGCGCAAACCGTGCGATGCCGGAAAGCGCACCCGGATTGCCGACGTTCATGCCGTCACAGGGTCTTCCCGCGGAACTCCTCAAGCAGCGCCTTCGCCTCCTTGAGGTCAGGCGCGTCGAACCCTTCGGTGAACCAGTCATAGACCGGTTCAAGCAGATCATGCGCTTCGGCATGCTTGCCCTGATGCTGCCACAGACGGGCAAGGCTGGTGGCAGCGCGCAGCTCCAGCGATCTGGCCTCTTGGCGGCGGGCAACGTCCAAAGCGCGTCGAAGCCAGGTTTCCACCTCTGCCGGCGGTGCCATCGAATGCCGCAATAGCAACGTGCCCTGGAGGCGGTAGATTTCAGCTTCCCACCAACGTTCCTCGGTTTGGTCCATCAGGGTTTGCGCCTCGGCGAGACTTCGCAGGCCTTCCTCTGTGTTGCCAAGGAGGTCGAAGACCTCGGCCAGCATGGTGCAACGGAATGGAAGCCAGATACCGGCTCCCTGGGCCCGCAAAGCGGCGATCCCCTGCTGCAGCTCCACCAGCCCCTTCTCGCTCTTACCCTCCATCGCGAGCGCCCACCCGCGGAAACTGGTTGCCAGGGCGGCCCAAGGCGCAAATCCGTGCTCGGTCGCGAGCGCCACAGCGGCCTCTGCCTGCTCGCGCACATTTCGCACGTCCCGACGAAATTGAGAGACGAACGCGCAACAACACAGCGCATACGCCACACTGAAGGGATGCTTCAGCTCATGGGCCAATGCCAGGGCATCTTGGCCACGTGCGTGAGCTTGATCAGGGAACCCCAGTAGCCAAAGGCATAGTGCTGAGTAGCTTCGGCAGGAGACACCCGGGTCGTGGGCACTGCGAAACTCCTGAACACGGCGTTGTTCCGGCGAGTAGTGTGAGAAGCCGTCTTCGAAGTGCCGTCGAGCCTCGGGTAACTCAGCCAATAAAAGCGAGGACTGGCCTAGCGCGTAGTGGGCGACAACGGCCAGCGCAGGGTCGTCGTTGAGGTTCGACAGGCGAAGCAGGGTTTCTCCGAGCTCTCGTGCCGTGCGCAGCTGCGACCGCGCTATGTAGCAACGCCACAGGCCGAGCAGGACCGGAGCAAGTTCCGGCGTCTCATCCATCTGCAGGCACAACGCATGCGCCTTCAGGTAGGCGTGCTCCACCTCGACCGAGCCGTGACCCGTGGTCGCGATCAGTGCCGCGCCCAGGCCGATGTGCAGCGCCAATTCCTGCTGAGTACGCGCAGGCGTGTCCGGGAGGGTCTTGAGCAGCTCGATCCCGGTGTTGAAATGCCTCGTGGCTTCCACAAAGGCCGAACGGTCGCTGGCGTGTTGCCCCGCCTGCTTCCAGTAGAGCACGCCGCGCTCGGTCAGCCCCGCCGCGGTGAAATGATGCGCCAGCATTTCCGGCTCGCTCGCCACCCCATCGGGAAACTGCTCTTCAAGCGCTCTGGCAATTTGCGCGTGGATTTGCTGGCGACGGCTTCGCACCAGGCTTGCGTAGACTGCGTCCTGGACCAGTGCGTGCTTGAACAGATACTTGGCTTCCGGTGGCAGGCCGCGCTGAAAGATGAGCTCAGCAGCGACGAGCTGTGCGAGAGCGGCTCGCAAATCTTGTTCTATGAGGCCGGTTACAGCAGCGATCAGCGAATAGGAGAACTCCCGGCCGATGGCGGCAGCCGTCTGCACCACGTCTTTCACGGCGGCGAGCCGATCCAGGCGCGCGAGCAACGAGGCGTGCAGAGTTGAGGGGATGGCAAGCGGCGGTAATGTGCCGCGCAGCACATAGCGGTCGCCTTCATCATGGAGCAGCCCGCTTTCGAGCACCGTCTTGGTGAGTTCCTCAACAAACAACGGCACGCCGTCGGTGTGCTCGAGGATACGGTTCAAGACCTCCGGCGGCAATTCCTTGCCCTTGGCAATGCTGAAGGCGAGCGCCTCGCCTTCGTGCTTCCCGAGACGGTTGAGCGTCACCGTGGAGACGTATGCGTGGCTTGGCCAAGGCGGAGCAAATTCCGGGCGCGCCGTGATAACCAGCAACACCGGCAGGCTGGCGATGCGCTCCACGGTGAGCGAGAAAATCTCGAGTGAGGTCGGGTCAAACCAATGGGCGTCCTCCAAGACCATGAGCACCGGCTGCCGGGTAGCGAGCACCTCGAGCTGGCCCAGTAATGCCCTGAACGTACGGTCCTTGCGGCGCTGCGGCGTGAGGTCCAGCGGAGCATGCTGCGAGCCGAGCGGGATAGACAGCAAGGGAGCAAACAGCGACAGGGCTTCCTTGGGATTTTCTGCGGTCGGCGCAAGCGCGGTTTCGAGTTTTGCGAGCTTCTGATCTGCGCTGTCCTCATGCTCTATGCCGGCGGCTCGGACCAGTTGGCTGATCACAGGATAAAGCGCACTGTCCTGGTGATAGGGCGAGCCGTGGTAGATCAGTCGCGTATGAGCCTCTGCGGCCAGCCGCTCCTGCAGCGCAAGCGTGAGACGCGACTTGCCGATGCCGGCCTCGCCGGTTACCAGCACGACCTGCCCCTCGCCGCGCTTGGCGCGCGCCCAACGGCGCAGCAGCAGCTCAACCTCCTCTTCACGGCCGATGAGCGGCGTGTGTGCTGAACGCAGAGCCTCGATACGACTCCCGACGACGCTCTCCCCGAGCACCTGCCAGGCGCGTATCGGTTGGGAAAATCCCTTGAGATTCCGAGGGCCTAGATCCGCATACTCGAACAAGCCGCCCGCGAGGCGCCTTGTGGTGGGCGCGATGATGATCGTATTCGGCTCGGCGATCGACTGCAGCCGAGCCGCTAAATTCGGTGTTCCACCGACGATTGCAGGCTGGTCCGCCCCAGCGGAAGCGACAAATTCGCCGATAACCACCATGCCGGTCGCAATGCCCACGCGCAGGCGAAGCTTTTCGAGCGCAGATGCCGAGCTCTCGACGTCTTTGACGAGGCCTAGCCCCGCCCTAATGGCACGTTCCGTATCGTCCTCGCTGGCCACCGGATATCCGAAATATGCGAGGATGCCGTCGCCCTGGTATTGAGCGACTACGCCGCCGGCTGCCTCGACGATTTCTGTCGCTCGGCGCTGATAGGCCGTGAGGACGTCACGAAGGCTCTCGGGATCAAGGCGCTCGGCGAGCGCCACCGAGTCCACGAGGTCACAGAACATTACGCTAAGCTGCCGGTGCTCGGCGGTGTGGCTAGGTGGTTGTCCAATTGCGGTCGGGGACGCCGGCGTATCCAGGGTTAGGGAGGCACCACAGTCAGAACAGAAATTTGAATGAGCTTGGTTAGGGCGCCCGCAGGTACTGCACACCCGTGATACGTCCGCACCACACTTGGTGCAGAACTTGCTGCCGCCGGGCAGGTCCGCCTTGCAGATCGGGCACTCCATCGACGCACTCCACGGCGGGAAAACCCACGTGCAACGCCAGCGAACCATATTACGACGAAAGCATGCTTTGCGCGACCGTCGAGGGCTCGCTGCCGATTGCTGGCGGCGTCGAGGCCGCCGACCGCGCGGCGATCGAGACCGCCCGCGATCCGGCTGCCAAGCGTGCCGAGACCGAGGCCAAGCTCGAAGTCTTGCCATCGCCGATGCGGACGCCGGACGCCTTCGCTGTCGAGGAAATCAATGACCCGCGCCGGACATGCCCCTATCTCACTCGCTTCGCGGGGCTGGCGGCACCCTTGCGCGCCGCCGGCCGGGCACATTTCGGCTGCCGGCCGTGAGTATTGTGATCGCCTTCTCGGGGTGCGCGGAAAGTTGCGGAAAGTATTGTCAGTAGCACAAGGGCTGTGCATACTGAGCGCGACTTAGGATTGGGAAACCATTTCTAGAGGGGCCTGACGCGTAACGCTTGACGCCAGTAGTCTGACCGTGTCGCCCCGGGCTTTAGGAGTGTTGCGTGGGTACATGCGCCATGGACAAGAATGAAGGCCTGCCGTTCTTCGATGTAATCATTCTCGGTGCGGGCTGGTCGGGGTTGATGGCGTGTAAGTACAGTTTGGGCGAGGGACTGAAGACGCTGGTGCTGGAACGCCGCGATTCGATCGGCGGCGTGTGGTCGTTCACCCAGGACGGCCGCTACGGCGGCGTGATGACGACAACGGAGACGACCTCGTCGCGTTGCGTCACCGAGATGTCGGATTTCCCCATGCCGGAGAGCTATCCGGAGTTTCCGTCCCACGGCCACATCCTCGCCTATCTCAAGGCTTACTGCGACCGCTTCGATCTCGAACGGCACATACGCCTCGATCATCGGGTGGATAGCGCGCGCAAGGCCGGCGACGTTTGGCATGTCACGTGCGCCAACGGTTCGAAGTTCCGCGCCAAGAACCTGATCGTGTCGTCCGGCGTGCACCAGCATCCCAACGACGTGTCGGGCGACGCACCCTTCAACCGCTTCGAGGGGCCGATCCTGCATAGTGCCGCCGTGAAGGAGGCGCCTCCGGATCTCGCGGGCAAGACGGTCGTGATGTGGGGTGGCGGGGAGAGCGCCAGCGATATCGCGTTTCAGATCAGCAAGACGGCCGCCCGCATCTACTGGTGCATTCCGAACGGCCAGTGGTTCGTCCCGAAGGTCGTCAACCGTTGGTGGCCGTTTCCCAGCAAGCGCCCCAAGGTCGGCGACCAGGCGTCGTCGCGGGTGCGGCTGTTGCTGTCGCCCACGCGCGGCTTCTCGCCGTTCATCAACCAATTTCTGCAGTTTTCCCTTGGCTTCAACGGCCACGGCCAGGAGGCGTGGAGAACTCACGCGCCCTATCACCAGTCATTTTTCAACAAGAGCTACGAGGTGATGCCGCAGGTGAAGAGCGGGAAGATCGTCGCCAAGCGCGACATCGAGCGCTGCGAGGGCGATCGGATTTATTTCACCGACGGCAGTGCGGTGCGGGCCGACGTCATGGTCACCTGCTCGGGGTACAAATTGGTGGCCCCGTTCTTCGAGCCCGGGATGAAGGCGGACCCGCAGCAGTGCTACAAATATCTGTTTGGGACGGAACCATCCGTGGCCTTCGTGGGGTTCGTTCGCCCGGTCATCGGCTCCATTCCGGCGATCGCGGAGCTGCAGTCGCGTTACGCCGCGATGGTATTCGCAGGACGGCGCGCGCTGCCCCCGCTCGCGGATCGCGAGCGCATCACCCGGGCGGACACCGCTTTCTGGAATCATCGTTTCCGCTTCACGTCGCGGCGGCTGCGGGGATTGGTGGATATGCCGTATTACAACGATCAGCTTGCCCGGCTGATCGGCTGCCGTCCGCGGTTCTGGAAGCTGCTGTTCACCGCGCCGCGCAAATGGTGGTGGGCGGTCTCTTCGCCGTGGAACGGCTGCCAATTCTGGCTCAACGACGAGTCCCACCACGAGCGCATCTTCGCCACCTTCGCGCGCTATCGCTTCAATCAGGCCAGCGAGGTCTATATCCTACTGGCGCTGGCGCCGATCCTGCCATTTGTCGGGCTGATCAGCCGCATCCGCCTGTTCATCAACGAGCACTTCGTGTGGCGGAAGCAATCCGCGCCGCGGAGCGTCGTGTGCGCCGCCGCCGACCGGAGGCCGGCGGAGCGCGCCGCGTGATCGAGAGCAGGTCGCCGACCGACCTGGTTCTGGCGCTGGTTCGGGTCGTCAACGGCGAAGCGCCGCGGCTGGCAGCGCGGGAGATTCTCGATCCCATGGTCGAGATCCGCATGGATTCGACGGACTATTGCGGGATCGACGCCTGGTACAAGTGGATCCATCTGATCCGCAACTGCGGACGCGTCGCCGATTTGCGCATGACGCAGTGCCGGGCGCGTTGCGATGCCCGCGACCCGTCGCTTGTCCACCTGTCGGCCCGCTGGACGGGAACGATCCGATCGCGGCGGATACCCGGAATGGCGGCGGCCGACGGCGAGGTCCGCTACCTGATCCGGGACGGCCGCATCAAGAAAATCTGGACGCGCAAGTCGAACTACGAATTCATCTTTGGCCGCTGGATCAGGTACTCGATCTGCTTCCGGCTGTTTTTGGCTTGGAGCGTGCTCTATTTCGCGGTTTTGTCGCTCCGCAAGAAGGATTTTCTTGCTGACCTCGGTTGAGGAAGCCGTCGCGACGCGGGCCAATCGGCAACTAAGTGTGTATAACCTGAGTCCCGCGAACACCGTCCCGTCATTCTTGCAAGGAAACGCAAAGATGCAGGCAGATCAGGGGCTGGCCCCATCCGCGCGGGCCGTCGCGGATGCGGCAGCGGTCAACCGCCGACTAGCCGAGCTTAAGGTGTTGGATCGGCCGAACTCCGAACGCGAGGCGATTGATCTCGTCATGATGGAAATCGCGGCGCACGGGTTGATGGAGATCGGTTTCCTCGACTCTGGTCGCAATAGCGGCGGGGATTTCGGCCGACTGGCGGCGATAACGGAGACTTTGGCCAGCTATTCCGGCGCCGTCGCGTCGATCTATGTGGTCAACGCCGTATTCGGCGGTACCTGCCTGGCTCTGCTTGGAAATTCGGCACAGAAGGCGCGATTCTTGCCCGACATCAAGGCCGGCAAATGCCAGGTCGCGTTCGCGTTGACCGAGCCCGAAGCGGGTTCGGACGCCACTTCCATAAAGACCGTCGCGACCAGAGTCCCAGGGGGGTTCCGGCTCAACGGCGAGAAGATCTTCACGACCGGTGCCGCAGTGGCCGACTACATCTTCGTCGTCGCCCGCAACGAAGCCGTCGGGATGGAAGGGCGGCAGGTCAGCGTTTTCATGGTCAAACAAAACACCGAGGGATTGACCATAGAACCACTGCAGAAGATGGCCGCGAACCTGCATGCCTCGTGTCGGGTCGTGATACAGGATGTGTTTCTCCCGGAGGATATGGTGCTGGGCGGATTGGAGCGAATGGATGCCGCCTGGTCCGGATTGCGCGTTCTTGGCACCTTGGAGCGTTTCGTCGTCGCGGCATCCAATGTCGGTCTTGCGCGAGCCGCGGCGGATCGTGCCGTGGAATTTGCCAAGGCACGGCAGCAATTTGGCAAGCCGATCGCCGCCTTTCAGAGCATCCAGCACAAACTGGTGGAAATGCGCACCCTGGTGCGTGCCATGAGCCTGATGGTCGCCCATGCCGCGGAGCTGCTGGAGAGCGGGGCGGATGCCACCGAACAGGTCTGCATGGCGAAGTATTATTGTGCCGAGCAACTGCAGCATGTCGTGGCTTGCGGCATGCGAGTGTTGGGGGGGCGGGCCTATTTCCAACCTGAGGATATGGAGCGTTACTACCGTGAGGCGCCGTTGGCGCTCTACGCCGGAGGCACCGTGGAAATTCAAAAGCATCTGATCGCACGGTGCATGGGTTTGCCCGCGGCGTAACTCGTAGAGAGCCGGCGCGCGCTCATGTCCTCGACCATGCGCCGGCGCAGCGCGGCAAATGCCGAGGATATGCAGATCGCGCAGGGGGTGATCTAGTCCACCCGCGCATTCCGGATCCGGATTTTCCTCCATGCTCGACTACGAAGCCTCCGGCCCGACCTCGCGGGTGTACTTCTCGCAGCGCCTGCGCCTGCATTACGTCGACTGGGGCAATCCGGGCGCGCCGCCGCTCATCCTGCTGCACGGCGGCCGCGATCATTGCCGCAACTGGGACTGGGTGGCGTCGCGGCTCCGGCACGAGTGGCACATCATCGCGCCCGATCTGCGCGGCCACGGCGACAGCCAATGGTCGACCGACGGCTATTACAACATGCCGGGTTACATCTACGACCTCGCCCAGCTCGTCCATCAGCAGCAGCTCGCGCCCGCGACCATCGTGGCGCATTCGCTCGGCGGCAACATCGCGCTGCGCTATGCCGGCATCTTTCCCGACAACGTGCGCAAGCTCGTCGCCATCGAGGGCCTCGGTCCCTCGCCGAAGGTGATGGCGGAGCGCGGGGTCAAGCCGATCGCCGACCGCATGACGCGCTGGGTCGAGCTGCAGCGCGAGCTCGCCGGCCGGCTGCCGCGGCGCTACGCCTCGATCGAGGAGGCGTTCAAGCGCATGCAGGAGGCCAACCGCCATCTCTCGCCGGAGCAGGCGCGGCATCTGACCCAGCACGGCGTCAATCAGAACGAGGACGGGACCTACAGCTGGAAGTTCGACAATTACGTCCGGGTCTGGCCGCCCTACGACCTCACCCAGGCCGAGCTCGAGGAGCTGTGGGCGCGGATCGCCTGCCCGACGCTCTTGGTCTACGGCAAGGAGAGCTGGGCTTCCAATCCGGCCGAGGACGGCCGCGCCGCGCATTTCCAGAACGCGCAGGTGGTGCTGTTCGAAAAGGCGGGGCACTGGGTGCACCACGATCAGCTCGGCGCATTTTTGGACACGGTGAGCAAATTCCTGGTCCGACCGTAGTCGTAGCCCGGATGGAGCGGAGCGAAATCCGGGACCCGGATTGCACGCCCGCTCCGCGGGCGCTCCATCCGGGCTACGGGCCGTCACTTGACCTTACCCGGGGGACCCCGATACTGGCGGCGGCAAACAGCCGGCGGGGGTCCATGCGGACAGCGAGGGCAGCGTTTCGAAACCGGCGTCTGTGGGCAGGGCTCGCGCTCGGCGGCGCGCTCGCCGCCGTCGTCGCGTTGGTTTGGAATCGCGCGTCGCACGACGGCGAGGCGAACGCCCGCGTGTCCGAGCCCGTCCCATCGAAGCCGATCGAGGCGCCGGCGCCGGCGCGCAAGCTCGACACAGTGACCGCTCCGGCGGAATCGTCGTCCGCGCCGCCGGGCGGCTTCGCGCGCTACGAGGAATATTTCAACCGGAATTACTACGCGACCTATTCGTATGCGTCGCCCGCCTATGCGCCGGCGGATTGGGGTCGCGGCACGCCGGCGGCACCGCCATCAGGCTTCACCCTGCCGTCCATCGCGGATCTGCTGGAGCCCGCCAAACTGCTGCCGAATGCGCCGCTCGCGGTGCCCTTGACCGCAGCGGTCCCGGACGTCTCGAGGCTGACGCCCGCGACGATGTCCATGCCGGCGCCGTCCTCGCCGGTCGGGCTGTTGACCAACAACACGCCGTTTCATCTGTTCGTCACCTCGGATCCGGTTTCCGCCGCCTCGTCCACCGCGTCAGGGGCGTCCGGCGCCGGTGCCGTGTCCGCCGGGGGCGGAGCCGTGGGCGCGGTGACCGGGACCGCAGGATCGCTGCTGCGGAAGTGATTGTTTGATGCTCCGTAGCCCGGATGGAGCGAAGCGTAATCCGGGACCCGGATTGCACGCCGCCTCGCGGCGCTCCATCCGGGCTACGATTTCGAATATTGCCTCTCAGCGGAACAGCCAATCGAACAGGCCGAACCGGGGCGGGCCCTCGCGGTAGCCCAAGTTTTGGGGCTCGCGATAGCCGTAGCCCGGGCGGTTGTCCTCGTCCGCGCCCCGGCGCCCGGCCTGCTCGCCGCGGTAGCGTCGCGTCGCGAAGGAGGGCGGGCCGTCGTCGTGCTCCGGATAGCGGCGGACGATGGCGCCCTGCTCGGGCTCGCCGGCTTCCTCCTCGATGTACTCGCGACGGCTCTTCGAGGATTTACGCTTGCTCTCGCTCCAGCTTTGCCGCGGCTCGGTGGCGGCGTGGCGGTTGCGGCTCGACTTGTCGGCCGCGCGCGCCGGCGGCTCGCCCGTGGACTGGGCATAGCCGGGTTGCTCCGGGTTGCTCGCCGGCGCAGCCTCGTGCGTCCGTGCCCGTTCGGCGGCCCGGCGCGGCGGCCGCGGCGCGGGCGGCGCGGGCTCGGCGGCGGCGGGCGCAAGCTGCTGCGCCAGAAGCGCGCCCTCGGCCGCGCCGGCTTGGCCGGGATGCACGCCCGCCGGCTGCTGGGCCTGCACCTCGCTCGGCTCGGGTTTGGCGCTCGCCGGCGCGGGTGCCGGCGGCGGCGCATTCCGAGCCTGCTCCGGATTGGCGGCTTGCTGCGCCGGTCGCTCGGCGCTGCCGCCGGTCTCCAGGCATTTTTCGGCAAGGCACGGAATGCCCGGATTGCGCGCGGCCGAAGCTTCGTCGCGGCGCGGCGCGTTGCCGACGTCGGACGCGTCGGACGGCTTGGATGCCGCAACCGCCGCCCGGTCGCGCGGCGGAAGTTTGGAACTCCCCGGCAGCC
>VAZU01000053.1:0-4571 GCA_005884745.1 Alphaproteobacteria bacterium | reverse complement strand
GGCAGATTCATCGGGCCGCCGGATTTCTGCAGCGCACCGCGCATTCCCAGGCGCTCGCGCCCGAGGCTCGTCAGCTCATAACGTTCCCCGGCGCGGTCCCACTTCACGAGCCCCTGCCGGCTCGCGGTCAGCATCAGCGCCAGCTTTTCGTTCTGGTTGCCGGGGAAGGAGTCGAGATTGCCGTGGTCCCGGATGTGCTCCATCGCGGCGCTGATGCGCAAGGATTCCTGATCCAGCGCCGCCCACGGCGGCAGCCCGTCGGGCCTGCGGCGAAACGCGTTCGACAGAAAGCTCATTGCGAATTCCATCGTCGGATGCTGCGCCGCCGCGGCGCGGCGGCGCACATCGATCGCATACAGGTCAATGGCGAATCGGGTGATCGGGTTCCCCGACAGGGACGCAACTCCCGGCAAGATCGTTGTGCGGCGGCCATGTGCAGTGGGGAAAGCTGCATCATGGCACCGGCGTCTAGGCGGCCGGTGTTGTCGCGGCCGCATTACCGGCCCTGGACCGCTAAGGTTGTTGCCTCTAGCATCTGCGATCCGAGCGGGCGGTGGTCGAGATGGATCGGGCCGAGATCGAGCGGCGCTGGGCGTGGCGGAAGCCATTCGCGTCGCGATACGGACTGNGGTCGGTCGCTCCCGACCTCGCGCTGCGCTATCTCATGCCCGGCACACCCCATACGCTGGTCGCTCTGTTGCCCCACGCGCCCCCGGATGCGATCGCCTCGCGTTTCGACTTTCGGCCCGACGTATCGGCAAAATCCGATCGCGCCGCTGCGACATCCGGCGCCCCATCCAAGGACCGCGGCGCGGAGGAGACCGACGAAATCGTCGCGCGCGACAGGAATACGCTGTTCGGAGCCCGCGACATCGGCGGCCGCGTTCGCTATGTGGTGGCCAGCGCCTTTCTGTGCGCGGTGTCGATCGCGGCGTTCGGCTACGGCGCGGCGGTCGTGGTCCGTCGTCGCGGCAGGCTTCCGCCATGGGGGCCGTGGGCCGTGTTCGGCGGGTTCGCGCTGCTTTCGATCTGGCTCGCATTCAACTCCGCGGGGTTCGAGCGCATCCGGCCCCTGATCGTGGAATCCATCCTCGAGGCGGCGGACGCCAAGCAGGCTTGGCAGACCGCGAGCCGCGCCCTGGTGCTGGTGCGGATCAACACCTGGGTGGCCTTGGTCGCGGTCGGAACGCTGCTCGCCAAATCGCAGCAAGCGGCATTGAAGCCGATGGGCGAGGCGCTCACGTTGCTGCTGGGTGCGATGGGCACCATCGCGCTGTTCGCCGCGATGGCGCCGGCCCTCGCCGCGTTCATGCTCGACGTGCACCGCTATCGCGCCGAAACGAAGCCGGAGCCGGAGCAACGATCCGTCGCGCCGCCGGCCGAGCCGGCACCGAAACCGGCGCCGCCCGCCGATGACGGGCTGGGGTTCGCGCCGCTGCCGGTCGTCACCGCGGTAGTCGCGGCATTCGCGCCATTGCTGGCGTCGTCGCTGATGCAGGTAGCGAAGGCCTTCCTGCTGTAGGCGCGGGCCGGCAACATTTGGCCGGTGCCGCGGCGCCTCCGAATTTTCGGCCGCGGAGCTCAGGACCCGCGGCTCTCTATCGGATGAATGCAGCAATCTGGTCCAGCACGGGATGCGGCAGCTCCTCGTGCGCGATATGGCCGCAGCGTTCGTCCGGTATGTACAGCTTCGATCCTCTGATGCCCCGAAGAAGCTTGCCGCTCGTGGGCTCCAGCGGCACCAGCGGGTCGTCGCGGCCCCAGACGATCAGCGTCGGTACATTGATGATCGACAGATTGTCCGCAATCTCGGTGTAAAGCGGCTCGGTCAGATTCCTGCCGGTCTGGATCAGCGCGCTCGCGCGCTGCGGCGGCCGCAGGTTGCCGGCGTAGGCCTGGATGGCGGTCTCGGTGATGGTTTCGGGATGCTTGCAGAGAAGCCGCATCCCCATTCGAACCGCGCAGACCGCCGCCGCCCGCCAAACGGCGAACAGCGGGACCGGCCCGTAGGCGAGCCACCAGAACCGCCGGAACAACCGGGCCCACCACGACAATGCGTCGGGAAACGCCAGGCTGTCGACGAGGACCAGGCGAGCCAGGCGGTTGCCTTCCTTGACGAGCGCGATGGCGACGAGGAGCGCCACGCCGCCGCCGAAGGAATGACCGACCAGCGTCAGCTCGCGCAGGTCCTCCTCGAGGATGCGCGCCAGCACGAGGTCGGCCTGATCCCGCACCGTGTATTTGCCGTCCGCGGGGCAGGGCGAGGCGCCGTGGCCCTTGAGGTCGAACAGCCAGAGCGCGCGATCGGGCAAGAGCGGCATCAGCCGCCGCCACGATTCCAAGGTGGCAAGGAAACCGTGCAGCGCCACGACCGGGCGGCCCGCGCCGATGCGGTGGGTCTCCACGTTCAGCCTCAGCTGCGCTGCAGGGTCCGCCATCGACTTGCTCTCGAATTGGATTCGCCGCGCCTTGCAAGTTACACGCTCGGCGTGGCCCCGACAGCGGTTTTTCGCGTACGGTGCCCAATCCGGGATCCCGGATTTCGCCTCGCTCCATCCGGGCTACAATCGCGGTGTGGACACGAGCGGAGCATGCTGAAGACCGAGATTTTCCCCATCGCGGACATCTACGTGCCGGTGAAGCGCCGCGCGACGCTCGATCCCGCGCGCGTGCGAAAAATTGCCGAGAGCATGCTGGAAACCGGGCAGCAGACCCCGATCCTGGTGCGGCCGGACGGCAAGCGCTTCGTCCTGGTCGAGGGCCTGCACCGGCTCGAGGCCTGCAAGGAGCTCGGCGAGACCACGATCCGCGGCTACCTGGTGCAGGCGCGGCGGCATTAGCGGCCGCTGACCGGCGCGCGATTTACGCTTGCCGTGTCATCGCCCGGCTTGGCCGGGCGACCCAGTAGCCTCCGAGCGGTCGGCTCTCGCTGAGGATTCTCTCTACGCGGTGGATACTGGGTCGCCCGCATGCGCGGGCGATGACACCTGGGAGAAAGTCCGGCGTCGGTGCAACGCGCGGGGTGCGCAAAGCGTTCTCCCTACCGAGAACCATAGCGAGGCCCCGCCATGCGAAATCATGATTTAAGCCACGATTGCTTGCGCACCGCCGCCGCCGCCGCCGCGCTGCTCATTGCCGGCGGCATCGGCTCTGCCGCGGCGCAGAAAGCCCCGGCCGAGGCGAATCCGTCCGCTCCGTCCGCTCCGTCCGCGCCCGCCGCGCAGGTGCCGCAGAGCGGGCCCGCGTTCGTCAACGGCGCGCTCGCCGCGCCCGGCGCGGACAAGGACGCCGCGACGGTGCCGGCCAAATTCTCCGCCAAGCACGACGCGGAGGATCACCTGCCGACCCTCGCCTTCACGTTCAAGAATCTCTCCGACGCGCAGCGGCGCGCGATCGTGGCGAGCGTGAAGGACGCCAGGACCGCGCCGCCCCAGGGCACCGCCCCGCCCGAGGCCTACGCCAAGCCCAGCATGCAGCTGCCGACCTCGGCCGATTTGCGCGCGCTGCCCGACGCGGTCATCGCGCAGATGCCGGAGATGAAGGGCTATCGCTACAACACGATCGGCGACAAGGTGCTGCTGGTCGAGCCGGAGAATTACACCGTGGTGGCGGTGCTGGGGGAATAAGGCGCCATCTCTGCAACAAGCCGTAGGGTGGGCAAAGCGCGAAGCGCGTGCCCACCATTGCAATCATCACGCATCACACCGGTGGGCACGGCGCGCGGGCGCGCCTTTGCCCACCCTACGGCTGCGCCCGGGACACGAGTCCGTGCTATCGTTGCGCATCATGCGATATGTTTTCGCCGCGATCCTCCTGCTCGCCGGAGCCTTCGCGGCGGAGGCCCAAAAAACTCCCGGCCAGCCGGCGCAGAAAGGCAGCATCGTGAGCAACGTTTCGCCCGACGTCGTGAGAGAGCTGGCGCCCACCGGCAAGCTGCGGGCCGCGATCAATCTCGGCAACCCGGTGCTGGCGCAGGGGACGCCGGAAGCGCCGCGCGGCGTCACCGTCGATCTCGCGCGCGAGCTCGCGCGGCGCACCGGGCTCGCGCTGGAGCTGGTGCCGTTTCCCGCCGCCGGAAAAGTGTTCGAGGCGCTGCAGGCCGGCGCCTGGGACGTGGCGTTTTTGGCGATCGAGCCGGTGCGCGCCGCCGAGATTTTTTTCACGGCGCCCTACGTGATCATCGAGGGCGTCTACCTGGTGCCGAAGGATTCGCCGCTGAAGACGGTCGCCGACGTCGACCGCGCGGGCGTGCGCATCGGCGTCAACAAGAACTCCGCCTACGATCTGTTTCTCACGCGCACGCTGAAAGCCGCGCAGCTGGTGCGCGGCGAGAACGGGGTCGCGCTGTTCGTCGAGCAAAAGCTCGAGGCCGCGGCTGGGGTGAAGCAGCCGATCGCCGCTTATGCGCAAAGCCATCCGGACGTGCGGATGATGGACGGCCGCTTCATGGAGATCCGCCAGGCGATGGGCACGCCGCGGGGGCGCGAGGCCGCCGCGGCCTATCTGCGAAAATTCGTCGAGGAGATGAAAGCCTCGGGCTTCGTCGCCGATGCGCTGAAACGCAGCAACCA
>VAZU01000052.1 GCA_005884745.1 Alphaproteobacteria bacterium | reverse complement strand
CGCGGAGGAGGAACGCTTCGGCGCCCTCGCCCGCACATGGCAGCCCGACATCGGGCTCACCTACCGCCGGCGGGCGCGGAACACCGGGTTCAAGGCAGGAAACATCCGGGATTTCTGCGACCGCTGGGGCGGCCGGCACGACTTCGCCCTCACGCTCGATGCCGACAGCTTCATGACGACGCGTGGCATGCTGCAGCTCGTGCGCATCATGCAGGCCGCCCCCACCCTCGGTATCTTGCAGAGCCTGGTGGTCGGCATGCCTTCGACCAGCGCCTTTGCCCGCATCTTCCAGTTCGGCATGCGGCTCGGCATGCGCTCCTACACCATCGGCAGCGCGTGGTGGCAGGGCGATTGCGGGCCCTACTGGGGCCATAACGCCATCCTGCGGCTTGCGCCGTTCATGGCGCATTGCGCGCTTCCCGTGCTGCCGGCGCGAGGCGCGCTCGGCGGCCACGTGCTGAGCCACGACCAGATCGAGGCGGTGCTGATGCGCCGCGCCGGCTACCAAGTCCGCGTGCTTCCCGACGAGACGCTCGGGCGGGAGGAAAATCCGCCCACCCTGATCGAGTTCATCCGCCGCGATCTGCGATGGTGCCAGGGCAACCTGCAATATTGGCGCTTTCTGTTCCTGCCGGGACTTGCGCCGGTCAGCCGGTTTCAGCTGGCGATCGCGCTCCTGATGTTTCTCGGCTCGCCGGCCTGGATCCTGCTGCTGCTCCTGGGCAGCGCAGCGGCGGCGCGCTCGGGCGATCCCGCCGCCGTGCTGCGCGCCGACTTCGGTTGGATGCTGTTGCTCAGTCTGCTGGCGATGTGGTTTGCGCCGAAGATCGCCACCGCGATCGACGTGCTGGCCAAGCCCGAGCTGCGGCGGGCATTTGGCGGAGCGGCACGCTTTGCCGCAGGATTGCTGATCGAAACCGTTTTCTTCCTGTTGCTCTCGCCGATCCTGTGGTTCTGCCACAGTTTGTTTCTGACTGGGCTCCTGTTCGGTCGCGCGACAGGCTGGACCGGGCAGACACGCGACGACCATTCCGTGCCGCTCGGCCTCGCGGCGCGAAACTTGTGGCCCGCCACCGTGACGGGGCTGGCAACGCTCGGCGTCCTGGCGGCGACGGTCCCGGCCGCAATTCCCTATGCTTGCTTGATCGCCGCGGGACTTGCGCTGGCAATTCCGTTCGCGGTGCTCACGGCCTCGCCGGCGTTCGGGCGCGCGCTGGTCCGCCAAAAACTCGTTCGGCTGCCGGAAGAGACCGATCCGCCGCCGGCGCTACGCGCGCTCGCGCTGCCGGCGCTCGATCCGGCCCAGGTTCCGGCTCGACCCGGCACCACGATGTTCGCCGGAATGCGGGCGGCGCGCGGCGTCCTGCGCTCGTTGCGCATCTACTATGGCAGCCGGCAGCGCCACGCCGCGATGGATCGCCTCTATGCAGGATTCATCGGGCCCGGCGATCTGGTGTTCGACATCGGCGCGCACGTCGGCGACCGCGTCGCCGCATTCCGGCGGCTTGGCGCGCGCGTCGTCGCCGTCGAGCCGCAGCCGCTGCTCGTGAAAACCCTGAAGCTGCTGTACGGCCGCGATCGATCGGTGGTGATCGAGCCGGTCGCGGTCGGCCGCGACCAGGGCGAGCTGGTGCTGAAACTCAATCTCGACAACCCGACGGTAAGCACCGCGTCCGACGCTTTCATCCGCGCTGCCCACCGTGCGCCGGGTTGGCAGGGCGAGCAATGGATCGATCGCATCGCGGTGCCGATGACCACGCTCGACGCGCTGATCGCGCGCCATGGAACGCCGGCCTTCGTCAAGATCGACGTCGAGGGATTCGAGGCGGAGGCACTCGCCGGACTCACCGGTCCGGTTGCCGCGCTTTCCTTCGAGTTCACCACGATCCAGCGCGAGGCGGCGCTCGTGTGCCTGGAACGCTGCGCCGCGCTGGGCTATGCGAAGTTCAATGCCGCGGTCGGCGAAGAGCAGATCTTGGCGTTCACAGAGTGGCGCTCCCGGGAGGAGATTGCCGCCTGGATCCGCGCGCTGCCGGCGGCGGCGAATTCCGGAGACATTTATGCGGCGATGGGCTGAGCGTTCACGACCTGCGATCCTGCTCATCATTGCCGCCGCGGCGAGCTTGTTCGCCGGGTACGCCGCAGTGACGCCAAGCGCTGCGGACGAGCTTGCCGTCGACGTCGTCAACGCCAGCGAGCCGACGCTCTGCGCCGAGCGCGACAACGTCACGCTTAAGCTCGCTTCCGACAAGGTTCGCCGCTTCGGCATCGAAGCGGCGCATCCGGCCTATATCGGCACGCTCGTCGCCGATCGCGCGACGGCGGATTTTTCCCATTGCGACCTCGCCGTGGATCCCGGTGCCGGCCGCAAGCCCGACCGGGTCACGCTTTATGAAAGCCAGGAATGGCAATTGATCGGCCACCGGCTCGAAGCGTTCTGGCGGCCCGGCGCGGTGCCGGTCCGAGCCGGCGATCGCGTCGAGACCGGGCTTCACCTCATCCAGCTCTGGCACCGGTTCGAGGAGCGCGCCGAGGAAGTGCTCGTGCTCTATCCGCCGGACGGCTATTGGCGGGCGCGACCGCTGCCGCCCGCGCATCTGCGCTGGAGCGCCTATGGCTCCTCGTTCCTGGTGGGACCGATCGAGACCGAGGAGCGGCCGTTCGTCGATCTGACCGGCATCGCGTTCGATCCGGTCGCGCTGAGCTTCGAGCTCAAGTTCGCGCGGGGCGGCGCCGCCAATCTGAGGTTAGCGAAGCTCGACCGCGACCGTATCGCGCTCGACGTCAGCCTCGACCCCGTCGTTGGCCGGCCGTTCGCGGCGCTGCGCTCGATGTTCGTGATGGAGACCAATGCCGACGTCGCCCGGATTGCCTGGCGCGAGCCGGGCGGCAAAGCCTGGCGCGAAACGCCGATCGATCGCTTCGAACGCGCGAGCGCGGTCGAGCTCCGGGCCGGCCGCGCGGTCCCCTCCCGCCACAATTCAAGCGCGCCCGACCTGCGGTTCTCGGCGTTCGGCGCGGCGCCGCGCTGAGGGGAACATGCGCGCGCAGCTTCGCAGCGGCCTGAACCGTCACCGCCGGCCGACGGCGGTGCGCTCCTTGTTCACCTTATAGAGTCGGAAGCGCTCGCCTTCGTGCACCAGGGTCAGCAACTCCGGCGCCGGATTGCGGGTATCCTCGTCGGTGAACAGCACGTAGACGTAATCGAACCGGTTCGGCCACAGCTCCCAGTACGATTGCGCCTCGCCGTGGTGCTGGATGGCCAGCATAAGCTGGTCCAGCGCGGGCGGCGTGCCGTCTTCGGTATCGACCTGCGCGGCATATTGCGGGCGCACGTGCATGATCTGCTTGCCCGGCACCGTGAACGCGGTCGTGACCAGCGCCGAGCGTTCGATCATGGCGAGGCAGGCGGCATGGACGAGGTTGAGCTCGCGCACGTCCTCGCCCGCGGAGCGGTCCGCATAGGCGACCAGCACGGTCGACCCGCGCTTGATGCGCTTGACCGAGTCGCGGAACTCCAGGGTTTCGCGCGACAGCTCCGCCCAATTCACGTCGACTTCGATCACGCGCACGACAAGCAGCACCAGCAGCAGCGCCAGGAACTCGCGGCGGACCAGACGGTGGTGCAGGTCGAGCTGGGCGCAGGCCAGGATCATGAACGCCGCCGCGATCGGCAGCCGCTGGTCGGCCATATAGGTCGCGAACACGACCCGCGGCATCGCCAGATACACGACGCTCGCAATCGCCAGCAGCAGCCAGCCGACCGGGTGCAGGCGCAGCAGCCGGTGGCGCGCCGCCCAGCCGATCGCTGCTGCCGCAATGGCGGTGAGCAGGAACGCGACCAGGTCGGAATAGACCTCGATGATGTAGAGGAGGCCGTCGATCTTGCCCTGCTGATCCCAATAGTTCTCGCCGGCGAGCTGCCAGGTCGGACTCTTGAGCAGCAGCGGCACGACCGGAAGAAACGGCAGGCCGGTCGCGACGAAATCGGCGATTCGCGCGCCCCAGGGGCGCTCGCGCAAGTCCCACAAGCGGCGAAGCTCGATGGCGAACAGCCCCATCCCGTAAAGTGCGACCGCGAACAGATGACAGAAGAACAATGCCAGCACGAAGGCGGCGGAGACCAACAGGCGCAGCGGCCAGATCCGCTCCCGCAGCCATACCCAGGCGGCGAGCGCCCATAGCGCGAGGCCGAGGCCGAACATGTAGTTCATCACGCCGACGAGGAAGACGTGATTGTAGAGCAACGGGAAGGCCACGAGCGGCAGCACCGACCACGAGCCGAACAGCGCGCGATTGAGCGCCACGGTGCCCGACAGGATCAGCACGAAGGTCGCAACGGTGAAAACCTGCCCCGCGTGATAGACGCTCATGAAGCGCTCGAGCTGCGGGATCACCAGATCCATCATCAGGTTGGGAATGATCTGCCAATCGATTTCGTAGAAGCGCGACAGGTCGGAGTCGGTGCCGATCGTGGCAATGACGTGCATGCGGGCGAGATGATTGACGTAATCGGTGAGCGGCGGCACCGGATGGGTGATGACCGGAATCGAAGCCACCAACGCGAACACGACGAACAGCACCGCCGTCTGCAGGCCGGAGAAGTCGGTGGACCGCCGCAGCGGCCGAGTATACACGTCGAAGGAACGCATGGGCCTCTAGTCGAGGGCGCTGCGGGGCTCAGGCGACTTTGTCAGGATCACCTGAACACAGCATGAATGAGTTGGGGCTGCGGTCGCCGGCGGGGTCGCAACGAGGTTTCGGGTAAGGCGTTGTAGAGGATCACGTCCTCCTGTCCCAGGGATTTATGGATTTTTCGGGACGGCCGCCCCTCGGCGGATGAAATCGCGGTCGGGATCGACATTCGGCGCGCTGCCGCGGCGTTGGCAATGGACCCGGCCGCGGCAGTCGATCGGGCCTGCTTCGGCCAGCCGGTCGTGGATCCTCCGCAAGCCGCGCGGCAAACGCGCGCCCGCAGGGAGAAGCCTTTGTTCCCGCTCATCGACACCGCCCCACGCGCCGCCCGGCCGTTGATCACGCTCGGGCTCATCGCCGCCAACACGCTGGTGTTTCTGTGGATGCTCAGCCTGCCGCCGCGCGCGCTGCAATCGGTGCTGGTGCATGCCGCGCTGATCCCGGCCCGCTACACGGAGCCGGAGCTCGCCAGGGCGGCGGGGCTCGATCCGTCGAACTGGTGGCCGCTCTTGACCAACGCCTTCATGCACGGCGGCTGGCTGCACCTGATCAGCAACATGTGGTTCCTGTGGATCTTCGGGCCGGCGATGGAGGCGCGATTCACGCGGCTCGGGTTCTTCGTGCTGTACATCGCCGGAGCGCTGGCCGCGAGCGTGGTGCATCTTGCCGCCCATCCCGAGTCGACCGAGCCGGTGCTCGGGGCCTCGGGCGCCATCGCGGCCGTGATCGGCGCCCACGCCGTCACCTATCCGGCGGCGCGGGTGATCACGATCATCCTGTTGGTGTTCATTCCGCTGTTCGTGCCGATCCCGGCGGTGCTGTTCGCGCTCATCTGGTTCGCGCTGCAGCTGTTTCAGGGCACGATCGAGCTGATGACGCCCAATCTCGCGGGCGGGGTCGCCTGGTGGGCCCATATCGGCGGCTTCGCGTTCGGGGCGTTGTTCGCCTTCATCGTCACCCGCTTCGGCGGTCCGCCGCGGGTCGCCACCACCACCTACACGCCCCGGGGCAGCTGGCGCGTTCCCAACGCCCGGACACGGGACTGGGAACGGCTGTGACCCGGGACGACAGAGGAGGAAGATGCGTCAGCCGGGGAAGCCCTGGCGGTCCGTTCCGGCAATCGATGCGTCGTCCGTGTTTCGGCCTACGCCGGTATTTCACGTAGCGCGAGCGCCAGCACCAGCCAGAACAGGCCGAACGTCAGCAGATCGAGCCCGAGGAGGATGCCGAGCACGACGAGCCCGCTCACCGGCCAGCCGGCCAGGATCACCAGCCCGGCGAGGATGGCAATGACGCCGGACAGGACCAGCATCCAGCCGCCGACCGGCCACAGGCGATACGCAAGCGCCAAGCGGAGGATGCCGGAGACCAGCAGCACCGCGGCGATGAACAGCGTCAAGGCGGCGGAGGTCGCCAGCGGGTTCGCCATCAGCCACAGCCCGCCGATGAGGTAGAGAATCCCGACGATCAAGCTGAGCGCGAAGCCGCCCCAGCCGCGCTCCCAGAAGGCGTGCACGACCTGGAAGGCGCCGCCCACGGTGAGCGCCGCGCCGAAGAAGATCGCGCTGACGATCGAGGCGGCGATCAGATGCCCGAATACGAACGCGGCCATCAAGAGGAACAGCACGCCGAGCAGCGCGTAGACCCACCAGCGGTGGGCAGCCGCGCCGTGAATGTCGCCGCGAACGGCGACAACCTCTCTATGGGTCACATCCGCCTCCTGTTTCCGGTTGATCATGGATGCTTGCCCTCCCGGCACCGGGAAGGCCCATGACAAAGCCTCCACCCCTGCGAAGTTCCGCGGCGAATCGCACGGCGTCCGGCCGTTGTTTGCCGCGGGCGAGCACGCTCTCGGGCGGCCAGCAGCAGACGCCGGCGATCGACCGGCCACTGATGGACCGCCCGACCTCGCTGCTGCTCGATAAGCCGTCCGTCGGCATCGCCCGCCCGCTCAAGATGGAGATTGAACTACGGCGTCTCTGTTCACACCGGCCCTCGAAGTCATGCCGGGAGTTTGCCGCGACGGCGGATGCCGGCTCCGACGATGAGCTCGCTCTCCTTGAGAAACGCCAGCAGCTTCTTCACATCCCCGGCGATCTTGCGCTTCGGCGCGTCGGGAAAAGCCGCCGCGAACAGCGTGACCAGCTCCTCGGCGCTCCTTGGTTGCGCCAGCGCGCGCCAGGCCGCCGAGGCCATGCGATCGAGATGATGGATCGTTTTCGGCCCCGGCGCCGCGACAAAAATTTCACCGCCGACCTCGCGCGTCTCCACCCCCGGCGCACGGCGAAACCGGCCGCCCAGGTCATGCCTGCGGGCCGGAGCGATCGGCGCACGCGGCTTTGGCTTGCGTCTGGAATCCGAAAGGTTCGGCTTGAGCGCGCTGCGCGCCGGCTCTCGGCCGAATCGCTGCTCGATCAGCCGGGCCGCGCCCATCACCGCGCCGTAGCGCAGGCGATAGCACGGCACGCGCTCGGTGAGCTGCATCAGCCGGTCGAGCGTCTCCACCGGCGGCACCCGGCGGGCAAAATTCTGCAGCAGAATCTCCCTGAGCATCTCGCTCTTCGCCACGGGCTCGAGCTTGGCGCCGCGGGTGCCGCGCTGCAGCAGAACGAAGGCCTCGATCGGGGCGGTTGCTCCCAGCGGCGCGATCTCGCCGTCGCGGAGCTCGGCATAAACCCAGCGCCGGTCGGTGGGCCCGGCGCGCTCGGTCACGAACCGAATGAGCCGCGCGCCGAGACCCTTCGGCAGCGGCTTGCGCAGCCGCGGCACGATGCCCAGCGCGACACCGCGGCTCTCCTCGGGCTCGATCGCCAGCACGTCGTCGCCATAGACCGTGTGACCCCGAGCCGCGAGCGCAACGCACAACGTGCTCTTGCCGGTCTTTTGCACCGACGGGAAACAAACCAGTCCGCCGCCGATGCGCACCGCCGCGCCGTGCAGACAAAGATGCCGAGGACTCGCCTTCAGGAACCAGTCGAACAGCACGTCATGGACGTCGCAGACGACCTGCATGGCGGAAACCGGCGGGTGCTCGTTCCAGAGCGCCGGCTTGGGCATGCGCCTGGAGCGCCAAGCGAACCCGGTGCGCGTCCGCCTCACCTGCGCGTCCGCTCGCTGCGACGCGGCGGACGGGAGCCGCTGCAAACGCCAGCCGGTCAGGATCGCTTCGAGACCCTCGACCACCTCGGGGCAATCGGTGAAGGCAAGGGTCCAGCCGAAGGCGCCGAGCGCAAGCACGGTGGTCCGCTCGGAATCGATCGCGCGCCGACGCGCGGCTCGACGCGTGCGCTCGGGCACCCGCTCGCCCATATCGGCGACGATAACAGAACGCGCGAGAGTTGGGGGCTCGGGGCCGGCGGGCTCGCCGACCCCGAGCTTGCGTCAGCTCAATATCGGCCGGTGCGCCGGCGCCGGTACCACCAGTCGGGGTGCGAGCGCCGCCGGCGCCGGTACCACCAATCGGGGTGCGAGCGCCGCCGCCGGCGGCTTCGATGCACGACAATGGCACCCGCCTCGGCGTCGGATACCGTGAGGATCGTGGGCACGGCATAGCCTACCGCGGCCGCCAGGCCGAGCATGGACAACGCCTGCCGGCGCGACATCTTCTTCGGTTCCGACTTCTCTTGATCACTCATGGCAGCAACCTCCATTTTTCTCGGACCCATTGGGAGCCCGGCTGGAGGCCGCCCCGATCTTCCAGCCCTGTCCGAGGATTCCTACGCTAGGCACGCGCGTCTGAACGCAGGCTGAACGTTACTGGTTCCCGCGTCGCCTGCAGCCGGCCGGGTCGAATGGGCGTAATTACGCAAGCGGTTCGCCCACAAATCTGCGCGCCAGCAGCACGAAGGCGCCGCCCAGCGCCGCGGCGAGTGCCATCGCCGCGTACGCGCGCCCGCCGAGATCCGCGTAGAGCACGCCCGCGAGCGCCATGCCGCCCGCCATCACCAAGGCGAGCACGGTCGCAAAATCGCCCTGGGCGGTGGCGGATTGCCGGTCCGGTGCGATGCGCGCCAACAGCTGGATCGAGCCGAGATGGGTGGCGCCGAACGAGAAGGCGTGCAGCAATTGCAGCAGCGGCAACAACGCCAGCGGCGGATCGAAGCTCATGGCGCCCCAACGGATGAAGGCCCCGCAGGCACCGAGCCCGACCAAGCCGAGCGGACCCAAGCGTTTCGGCAAGCGCGCCGACACGGCAAACAGCACGATCTCGGCAATGACCGCGAGCCCCCACAGGCCGCCGATGGAGGTCGCATCGAGACCCTTCGCCCGCCAGTCGAGCACCGAGAAGCCGTAATAGACCGCGTGACTCGCCTGGATCAGGCTCGCCGCCGCCGTGATCGCCCAGAAGCCGGGCGAGAGCAGCAGCTTGCGACCTGGTACGCCCAACTCTTCCCTCGGGGGAGGCGCGGCGGCGAGCGGCCGGAGCGCGAGCGAAACCGCCGCCACCATCACCAGGGCCGCGACCAACAGCCAAATGATATGGATCGGGGCGATGCGATCGACCACGAGCCCGGCGCCGAGGTTCGCGGCCACGAAGGCGACCGAGCCCCACAGCCGCACGGGGCCATAGGCGCGCCCGCGCAACCCGAGCCCCTTGAGCGCATAGGCATCGGTAAGCGGCAAGGCGGGCGCCGTGGCGACCGACGCCAGCGCGACCGCGAGCAGGATCGGGACGAAGCCGGCAACTTGGCTCAGAAGCGCATATGCCAACACCGATCCGACCGAAGCCGCGATCAGCGCCGCCCGGAACGCGCTCCAGCGGTCGGCAAGGCGCGCGAGGAGTGGAACCGAGACGAGCCGCATGAGCATCGGAGCGGCGAGCACGATGCCGGTGGCGCGGGAATCGAGCCCCTTCGCCTGCAGCCAGACCGGGAAGAACGGCATGACGATTCCGGCAAAGACGAACATCGCCGCATAGAATGTTGCGAGCCGCGGGGAAAAGCCGTCCGATGCGTCACGGTCCTGGGAACTCGCCGCCATGAACGTGGTCTATCCTTTCCCGGAATGCCGAACGGCTTGCCAATGTGCCATGCTCGCGCCTTCACTGACACTTCCCCGGCGCTGACGTGGCGTGACAAGCTTGGCCGGCGCGGTTGAGCCGAATGCAACATCCGATGGCAAACGAGCTGGTGCTTCTGGGAGACATCGGGGCCACCAACGCCCGCTT
>VAZU01000360.1 GCA_005884745.1 Alphaproteobacteria bacterium | reverse complement strand
ATGCCAACCGCAGCGACGGACGCCGAGGCGGACCTCGAGCAACCTTGGGCGCCGGACGTCCACCGCGTGCTGAAATCCGCAGGCGTGACGCATATGAGCTACGTCCCGGACGCCGGGCACGCGTCGCTGATCGATCTGTTCACGGCCGATCCGGAGGTGGTGTCGAACGTGCTCACCAGCGAGCAGGAGGGCATCGCGATCGCGGCCGGCGCCTGGCTCGGCGGAAAGCGCAGCGTGCTGCTGCTGCAATCGAGCGGGGTCGGCAATTGCATCAACATGCTCTCGCTGATGACCATCGCGCGGTTTCCGCTGCTGATGCTGGTGACGATGCGCGGCGAATGGGCCGAGTTCAATCCGTGGCAGGTGCCGATGGGCCGGGCGACCGAGCCGGCGTTGCAGGCGATCGGGGTGCAAACGTTCCGCGCCGACACGGCCGAGGATCTCGTCGAGAAGGCGGACCAGCAGATCGCGGTCTTGATCTCCCAGCGCATGATCGGCAGGAAAATCTGGTGAGGCGCACGATGGCTCTCGACCGACGCGCGGCGGTCGCCGCCTTGCTCGAGGATCGCGGCGAGCTTCTGGTCGTCTCCGGGCTCGGATCGCCGACCTACGACGTCCACGCCGCGGGCGATAGCGACGCCAATTTTTATCTCTGGGGCGCCATGGGCAGCGCGGCGCTGATCGGCCTCGGGCTCGCCCAGGCCCGGCCGGACCGGAAAATTCTGGCGATCACCGGCGACGGCGAGCAGCTGATGGGCTTGGGCGGCCTCGCGACCATCGGGGTGGCGAAGCCGAAGAATCTGTCGATCGTCGTGGTCGACAATGGGCATTTCGGCGAGACCGGCATGCAGAGGAGCCACACCGGCTGCGGGCTCGATCTCGCGGCGGTGGCCTCGGCCTGCGGCTTCGCCGAGACCGGGGTGGCGGCAGACATGGCCGCGGTCGAGGCATTGCGAGACAAGCTGCATCGCCCGGCCGCGGGGCCGCGCCTTTTTGTGCTGAAGGTCAAGCCCGAAAATCCGCCCCGCTCGCTGCCGCCACGGGACGCCGTGTTCCTCAAGAATCGCTTCCGCGCCCATCTCGGGTTGCCGGTCAGCTGAACAATAGAAGCCTGATCCGCCGGACGGCGGGGGCGTTTCCTGGAACCCGGATAGGCGTATAATCATCCCGTGGCCGTGGCCCGCGCCCCGGAACGTCTCGTCGCGCCAGCTGAAGGAATTTGACGAGCAAGGCTATCTGTTCCTGCCGGACTGCTTCTCCGACGAGGAAATGGCGGTCCTGCGCGTGGAAGCCGAGAATATCTACAAGACCGAGCGCAAGGAGGTTTGGCGCGAGAGTACCGGCGCGCCGCGCACCGCGTTCGCCGCCCACACCTACAACGAGGCGTTCCGCATTCTGGGCGCGCATCCGCGCCTGGTGAAGCCGGTCGAGCAGCTGTTCGGCGAAAAGCTCTACATGCATCAGTTCAAGATCAACGCCAAGGCGGCGTTCGAGGGCGAGGTGTGGCAATGGCACCAGGATTACGGCACCTGGGCGCGCGACGATGGCATGCCGCAGCCCCGCGCCATGAACATCGCGGTGTTTCTCGACGAGGTCATGCCGATCAACGGCCCGCTGATGTTCATTCCGAGGAGCCACAAGCACGGCACGCTTCAGGCCGGCCACGACAAGCAGACGACGTCCTATCCGCTATGGACGCTCGACAAGGAGGCGGTGACGCGGCTCGCCAAAGAGGGCGGTATCGTCGCGCCGACCGGCAAGCCCGGCTCGGTGCTGATGTTCCACGGCAATCTGGTGCACGCCTCGCCGCCGAACATCACGCCCTATCCGCGCAAGATCGTGTATCTGACGCTGTGCGCGGTCTCCAACCACATCACCAAGTTCACCCGGCCGGAATGGATCGCGCACCGGGACTTCACGCCGATCGAGGCGGTCGAGGACGACGCGCTGCTGCGCTACGCGCGCGCGTACCGGGTCGCGGCGGAGTGAAGCACGCTCGGAAACCTTCTCCCAGCCAAGGACCGTAGTTGCTTTATAAGCACCGTGACCCCCTCACCCGGTCCTCGCTTCGCGAGGACCGACCTCTCCCCAACGGGGAGAGGTGATCGGAGAATGCTGCCCGCCTTTGCGCTATCGTCTCTACCGAGAGAGGTGAAGACTGCAGCGCGTGAAATGCTCAAATCGTCCGCCCGCCGTCGACCTCCAGCACCACGCCGGTGACGAGCGCGGCCTCGTCGGAGGCGAGATAGAGGCAGGCGTTGGCGACATCGTCAGGCCGCGACAGCCTTCCCAGCGGGATCGTGGCCACGAATTTCGCCCGCATCTCCGGCGTGTCCTCGCCCATGAAGGCCGCGAGAAGCCCGGTCTCGCCGGCCACCGGCGCCACACAGTTGACGCGAATCTTGTCGGGTGCGAGCTCGACCGCCATCGAGCGCGATAGCAGGTTCACGGCGCCCTTGGTGGCGTTGTACCAGGCGAGTCCCGGCCGCGGCCGGATGCCTGCGGTCGAGCCGATGTTGATGATCGTGCCGCCGCCCTGGCGCCGCATCACCGGGATGGCGGCATGGGCCATGTGAAAAATCGACTTGACGTTGACGGCGAACACGCGGTCGAACTCGGCTTCGGAGACATTGAGCATCGGCTGGTTGCGATGGGTCCAGCCGGCGTTGTTCACCACGATGTCGAGCCGGCCGTGGGCCGCGACCACGTTCTCGACCCCCGCGGCGACATCGCGCGCGGCGGTGACGTCGCCCTGGATCGCCCGCGCGTTCGCTCCGATCGAGGATGCAACCTCCTTCGCGCCCGGACCGTTGAGATCCAGGATCGCGACCTTGGCGCCTTCACGTGCGAAGGTCCGCGCAATCCCGGCCCCGAAACCCGAGGCGCCGCCGGTCACCAGCGCGATTTTGCCCGCAAGACGCATGGCACGCTCCTTCTCGATGCAGAGCTCAACGCCGGCAGCTTGATACCGATGCGGCGATGTCGCAAGCTGCGCTGCTGTTTCGCGCGGGAGCCGCTCTTTGCCTCCGCGGAGGGGAGGCCGGCGCGTCGCAAGACGCGAGCCGGGTGGGGCGAAACGGAATCACCCCACCCCGCCGCCTTCGGCGGCGACCCTCCCCTTGCGGGGAGGGAAAGCACGCGAGCCGCCCTGCAGAGATCAACACGTGGAGGCGATATGAAATTTGCGGTCGGCCAGCCGTTGCGGCGGTTCGAAGATCTTCGGCTCATCACCGGTAAGGGCCGCTATACCGACGACATCGTCCTGCCGGGAATGGTGCACGCCTACGTGCTGCGCTCTCCGGCGGCGCACGCGAGGATCGCGCGGATGGACACCACGCGGGCCCGCGGCATGCCGGGCGTGCTGCTCCTCCTCACCGGCGAGGATGTCGCGGCCGAAGGTCTCGGCGACGTGCCCTGCGTCGCGCCGCTGCAGAACCGCGACGGCACGCCGCGCCACGACACGCCGCGGCCGGTGCTGGCGATCGGCAAAGTGCGCCACATGGGACAGCCGGTGGCGTTGGTCGTGGCCGAGAAGCTCTATCAGGCCCGCGACGCCGCCGAGGCGATCGAGATCGAATACGATGCACTGCCGGCCGTGGTCGACGCGCGTGCGGCAATGGAGCCCGGCGCGCCGCAGCTGTTCGACCATATCCCGCGCAACATCGTGTTCGACTGGGACAACGATCGCTGCGATTTCGCCGCGACCGAGGCGGCGTTCGCCCGCGCCGCGCGGGTCACCACCATCGAACTGGTCAACAATCGCGTGGTGGCGAACTCGATGGAGCCGCGCAACGCCATCGGCGATTACGATCCGGCGACCGATCGCTCGACGCTCTACACCGGGTCGCAGGGCGCGTCCTTCGTGCGCGACACGCTCGCCGACGCGGTCCTGAAGCTGCCACAGGCGAAGCTGCGCACCATCACGCCCAACGTCGGCGGCGGCTTCGGCATGAAGGCGTTCGTCTATCCCGAGCACGCGCTCGCGGTCTGGGCTGCGCGCAAGCTCGAGCGCCCGGTGAAATGGCAGCCGGATCGCTCCGAGGGCTTCGTCAGCGACAACCAGGGGCGCGACCATTTCTCCCGCGCCGAACTCGCCATGGACCGGCGCGGCCATTTCCTCGGCCTGCGGGTCTCGGTCATCGCCAATCTCGGCGCCTATCTCTCGCCGCTCGGCGCATTCATCCCGACGCGCTCGACCGATCTGGTCACCGGGCTCTACAAGACGCCGGCCATCGCCGTGAACGTGAAGGGGGTGTGCACCAACACGGTGACGGTGTGCGCCTATCGCGGCGCCGGACGGCCGGAGGCGTCCTATCTGATCGAGCGCCTGGTCGATGCCGCCGCGCGGGAGCTCAAGCTCGCGCCCGACGAGATCCGGCGGCGCAATTTCATTCCACCCTCGGCGATGTGGCAGCCGTTGGGAAACGTTTCGGCGGTGGGCGTCCTTGTATGAGTGGCGTCGAGCCCCGGCTCCATGCCGGGCGGCAGCTTCGATGGATCGCGCGCCGCCGCCGCGACCGTGAACAGATCGACGCGCCGGTCGGTGCCGACGATGCGGAACTCGCCCTCGCCGAATTCGATGTCGGCGGGTGAGGCCTCCAGCAGATTGCCGGCCACCTGCCGGCCCTTCTCGACGATTTCCTTCGAGGCTTCGTGCAGCGCGGTGCCGGCCACGGGGAGCGCGCGCGAGCCGCCG
>VAZU01000359.1 GCA_005884745.1 Alphaproteobacteria bacterium | reverse complement strand
TTTCCCCACCGAATACGGCTCGTCGATCTACGCCGGCCACCGCCCGCGAACCGATGCGGCCTTGGTCTCGCAAATCCGCCGCGCCGGCGGGCTGTTGCTCGGCAAGACCGTGACCACCGAGTTCGCGCACATGCAGCCGGCCAAGACCCGCAATCCCCGGAATCCGCAGCACACGCCCGGCGGCTCCTCCTCGGGCTCGGCCGCGGCGGTCGCCGCCGGCATGGTCCCGATCGCGATCGGCAGCCAGACCGGCGGCTCGGTCATTCGGCCCGCGGCCTTCTGCGGGGTGGCGGGGTTCAAGCCCTCCTATCAATTGCTGCCCACCGTCGGCATGAAATGTTTCTCGTGGCAGCTCGACACCGTCGGCGTGTTCGCCGCGAGCGTGAGCGACGTCGCCTTCGCGGCGGCAGCCATTGCGGACCGCGATCTGCGCGTCGACGGCATAACGCCGGCGCAACCGCGCATCGGTGTGATGCGCATGCACATCTGGTCGCAAGCGAGCGAAGCGATGCAGGCCGCGCTCGAGGCGGCGGCACGCGCGGCGGCCGCCGCGGGGGCCCGCGTCGAAGACATGGCGCTGCCGGGCGCGCTCGAAGATGCATGGCGGGCTCACCCCTTGATCCAGGACTACGAAGCCTATCGGGCGCTCGCGTTCGAGTACGATCATCATCGCGATCGCATGGCGCCGACGTTGCGCAAGCTGCTCGACAACGCAGCCGAGATCACCGCCGAGCATTACGACGAGGCGCGCCGCACCGCGCGGCGCGCGCGGCAGCTGCTGAGCGATCTATTCGAGGGCGTCGATGTCATCCTCACGCCCTCGGCGCCGGGCGCGGCGCCGCGCGGCCTGCAAACGACCGGCAACCCGATCTTCAATCGGCTGTGGACCTTGATGGGCACGCCGTGCGTGAACGTGCCCGGGCTCGCCGACGATGCCGGCCTGCCGCTCGGGGTGCAAATCGTCGGCCGGTTCGGGCGCGACAAGAGCGCGCTCGAAGCCGCGCTGTTTCTCGAGCGGGCGATCGAGCGCACGCACTCCTGACCGCGGCGAAATTTCCTGGCCTGTGGCCTGCACCTTTGGCCAGACGGCTCGATGCGGATTCCGCGATTCGCGTAGCCGGCTTGGAGCTATTTCTCCAGCAGACGCAAGAACTTCGGTGTTCGCACGAACGCCCGCGATGCCTGCCGCGCGAAAGGTTGTTTCAGAATCTTCCTAAAGTTCGCCGACAGATCGCGGCTCGGCCAAATCCGGAACAATGCCAATCCGTTGGCGTTAGATGATCCACCGGTGCGCGATCCGGTTGGCGCTGCAGCACGTTTCTTTCTTCGGAACTGGATCGCACTCTGCTATGATCATGCTTCAACTACCAAGGAGGTGCGCGGTCGTGGACCTTGCCCTGAAGCTCAATGTCCTGGCGGTGTTCGCGGTTTTCCTTTTCGTCGCCGCGATCCTGCTGGGCGCATTTTGAATCGGGACTGAAACAAAAATCTTTCCGCCAAATTGCCGTTCGCGAATGAAAACGGCTACACGGTTTCGACACCGGAGAGAAATTCTCTCCGGTGTTCGCGTTTCAGGGAACAGAGGTCAGTAATCAGTGGTCAGATCGTAGTTAGCTGGGCCACTTACTCACGCCGTCATTCCGGCCGAGCGCGAAGCGCGAGAGCCGGAACCCATGACCACCGTCGCTTCCGTACCCGCCGGCCCGTGTCCATAGGTCCCGGCTCGCCCTCGCTGCGCTCGCTTGGCCGGGACGACGCGGTTATGGCGGCGGCGGCGAGAACGCATCGCGCGCCACCGCCTCGACCCAACCCATCGCGACGGAGACGCGCCGCGTCTGGCGCATCTGCCGCTCGACCAGGAGCCACAGCTCCCGCGGCGCCGGCGGGTCGGCGACCGGAACCAGCACGAGCGCACCGTCGCGTCTGGCGATCGCCAGCGGCAGCAGGGCGCGGCCGATGCCGGCGCGTGCCGCCTGATAGATGGTCTCCGTGTCGGCCGCGCGCGCGATGACCGGCTCGTGCTCGCGCTTGGCGAGCCAGCGCGCTTCGGGCAGGTCGCCGAGCATTTCGTCGAGCCCGATCCAGGGCAATTTCCCGGGATCGGTGCCGCGGCGCGCGAACACGCCGTATTCCACCATGGCGATGCGCCGCGCGAGGAAGCTGCCGCCGGCGGGCCTGGTCAGGCGCAGCGCCACGTCGGCCTCGCGATGGGTCAACCCGAGATTCTCCGGCGCGCCGATGAGCTCCACGACGATGCCGGGCGCAAGATCGCGCAGCAGCCGCAACGCCGGCGCCAGCACGTGGGCGGTGATCATCGGCGTCGCCGTGATGCGCACGA
>VAZU01000355.1 GCA_005884745.1 Alphaproteobacteria bacterium | reverse complement strand
GCCGAGAATCCGCACGATTTCCTCGACGATATCGGCCTTGCCCTCGATGTCGGAGCGCCACGACGGCACCGCGATCTCGAGCTTCGGATCTTGCCCGGCGACCGAGAAGCCGAGCGAGCCGAGCACGCGCCGCACCTCCTGCGGGTCGGCGTTCAGGCCGGCGAGCCGTTCGAGCTCCGAGGCCGGGAACTCGATCCGCTTTTGCTCGAAGCGAGCGTCCCCCGCGACCGTGATTTCCGACGGCGTGCCGCCGCACAGCTGGAGCACCAGTTTGGTCGCGAGCTCGAGCCCGGGCACCATGAAGGCCGGATCGACGCCGCGCTCGAAGCGGTAGCGCGCGTCGGAATGAATGCCGAGCTTGCGGCCGGTCTCAGCGATGTTGGCCGGATCCCACAGCGCGGATTCGATCAGCACGTCGGTGGTCGATTCCGAGCAGCCGGTCGCCTCGCCGCCCATGATGCCGGCGAGCGATTCGATCCCGCGCTCATCGGCGATGACGCACATGGTCGCGTCGAGCGCATAGGTGCGCCCGTCGAGCGCCAACAAACTCTCGCCGACGCGGGCACGCCGCACGACGAGATCGCCGCGCACCTTGGCCGCATCGAACACGTGCAACGGCCGGCTGCGGTCGTAGGTGACGAAATTGGTGATGTCGACGAGCGCGTTGATCGGGCGCAGCCCGATTGCGACGAGCCGCCGCTGCAGCCACTCCGGGGAGGGGCTGTTGCGCACACCGCGTACGAGCCGGAGCGCAAAGCCAAGGCAGAGCGAAGGCGTCGCGCCGAACTCGAGGTTTACCTTCACCGGGCAGGGGAACGTCCCCTTCACCGGATCGATCGGCGGATTCTTGAACGTGCCGAGTCCGGCGGCCGCGAGGTCGCGGGCAATACCGTGCACGCCGGCGCAATCGGGGCGGTTCGGCGTGAGATTGATTTCGATCACCGGATCGTCGAGGCCGATCAGGTCGGCGAATTTTTTGCCGACCGGCGCGTCGGCAGAAAGCTCGATGATGCCCTCGTGATCCTCCGAGAGTTTGAGCTCGCGCGGCGAGCACAGCATGCCGCGGCTCTCCACCCCGCGGATGGTTCCGACCTCGAGGTCGAGCCCGGTGCCCGGAATGTGGGTGCCGGGCGGCGCGAACACGCCCTTCATGCCGGCGCGCGCGTTGGGCGCGCCGCACACGACCTGCACCGGCGCGCCCGTCCCGGTGTCGACCATGCAGACCCGCAGCCGGTCGGCATTGGGGTGCGGTTCCGCCGAGATTACCCGCGCGATGATGAACGCGCCGAGTTCCTGCGCCTTGTCCTCGACCCGCTCGACCTCGAGCCCGATCATGGTGAGACGGTCGACGATCTCGTTGATCGACGCCTGCGTGTCGAGATGCTCCTTGAGCCAGGCGAGGGTGAATTTCATCGGCGGGACTCCGCAGTCCAAGCCGTGTATCTCGCGACGCGCCACTTGCTCGGATTCCCTCCCCCGCCTGCGGGGGAGGGTAGGGAGGGGGCCGACTCCAGAACCTCAGCAATCAAGGTCAATACGCCGTATCGGTTGGCGATGACGTCGTTGTTGTTGAAACGTAGCACCCGATAGCCTTTTGCCGCCAAGAAGGCGTTGCGACGTTCGTCATGCTTCATCTGGTTTGTTTCGTAGTGCTGCGCTCCATCAATTTCGATCACCAGCTTCCGTGCATGCGAGACAAAGTCCACAATGTAAGGACCGATCGGGGTCTGACGTCGAAAGTTCGCGCCGTATAGGCGATGTGCTCGGATTCCGTACCAAACAATTCGTTCTGCCTTTGTCAGCTCGCGTCGCAACGTGCGCGCTCGTACACGCATTTTAGGTTTCACGTGCCAAACCGGTTTTCGTGAAAGATCGGTCACTGCGGTTTTTCCAATTTCCCTTGCCCCCTCCCCATCCCTCCCCCGCAAGCGGGGGAGGGAGGAGTTGCCGGCCCATGCCACGCTATGTTCTCGGGCATGTCAGCAACCCCCCTCCCTAACCCTCCCCACAAGGGGGGAGGGAACCGGCCGAGTTTGCGGCGCGTCCCGGTTCGCCTTCGGCGAGCCGGCCTCCCCCTCAAGGGGGGAGGCGAGCGGAGATTGCGGGTCGCGCCGCGTAACTCTACCCCGTTCATCTCCGCTCACCCACTCAGCCCTCCCGCGAGACTGGGCACATCGAGCGGGCGGAAGCCGTAGTGTTCGAGCCAGCGCACGTCCGCCTCGAAGAACGCGCGCAGGTCCGCCATGCCGTATTTGAGCATGGCGATGCGATCGATCCCCATGCCCCAGGCAAAACCCTGGAATTCGTCGGGATCGATGCCGCAGTTCTTCAGTACGTTGGGATGCACCATTCCGCAGCCGAGGATTTCCA
>VAZU01000354.1 GCA_005884745.1 Alphaproteobacteria bacterium | reverse complement strand
GCCCACCTGCTGACGCGCTTCGCGCCGGGACGAGGCTCCGTCCTCATTCATCTCGCGGTCTTGCTGATTGCGTGTCTCGCGCTGCCGCTTCACCTCGCCGGCGGATGGGGCCAGCCGCCTTCCCGCGGCGAGGCGTTCTGGCTCCTCGGGTTGTTTGCGGCCTCCATCGGGCTGCCGTTCTTTGCTCTCGCCGCCAATGGGCCCCTCATGCAGGCGTGGTTCGTGCGCACCGATCATCCTTCAGCACGCGACCCCTATTTCCTTTTTGCCGCTAGCAATGCCGGAAGCTTTCTCGCGCTCATCTCCTATCCGACGGTGGTTGAGCCGTTCCTGCGGCTTGGCGAGCAGACATGGCTGTGGACCGTCGGCTTCTATGTCCTGATCCTGCTGATCGCAGCCTGCGGCGTGCTGTTGCTCCGATCGGCCAATTTGTCGCCGCCGGCCGCTACAGCTCGCAGCGAGGAAACCGCGCCCACTTGGCGCGACCGTTTGGTACTCGTTGGACTCGCGGCGGTACCCTCGGGCCTTCTGCTCGCGGTCACCCTCCACATCTCCACCGACGCGGCGGCTGTCCCGTTGTTCTGGGTGTTGCCGCTCGCGATCTATCTGTTGACATTCGTTATCGCTTTCCAATCCCGGCCGGTCGTTCCGCATTCGCTGGTCGTCAAAGCCTTCCCGTTCGTCATTTTGGCTCTGGCCGGCCTCATGATCATCGACCCGTTCTCGACCATCATCGAACTGGTCGTCGTTCATTTGACTGCGTTCTTCGTGATTGCGCTCTTATGCCACGGCGAGCTCGCGCGGCGGCGGCCGGCGCCGAAATACCTCACCGCCTTCTACATGCGGATTTCGGCCGGCGGCCTGATCGGCGGCATCGCGGTCGGGCTGATTGCCCCGCAGGTGTTCAACTGGGTGGCCGAATATCCCCTGCTGATCGCGCTCTCGGTCCTGTGCATGCCGGGGCTCGCGTTGCCGGCGAAGGGAGCCGGGCAATACCTGCTGTTCGGTGCACTTGCCGTGGCGGCGGCGCTGCTGACAATACTCATGTCGTCGGGCCTGAAGCTCGATAACAACCTGATAACGCTCTTGATCGGCGCCCTTTTTGGCCTGACCGTATATTTCTGGCGGGCCCCTCTGGCGTTCGCCGCTATCATCGCGTTCGTGTTGGTCCTCGGAAATTATCAGTATAACGACGTTATCAACAATTTTGTGGTGCGCAATTTCTTTGGCGTTCTCGCCGCCGCGGAAACGGCCGATGGTCGGTTTCGAATCCTTTGGCATGGCGGCATCGGGCAGGGTGCCCAGCGCATCCGCGACCGCGACGGAAATCGCATAACCGGCCGACCCGAAATGATCTCCGAGTTCCAGGCTGGCGCCGGCATCGCGCAGACGTTCGACGCTGTGCGCGCCAAGGTTGGCGGACCGATCAGCTATGCCGTTATTGGGCTAGGCACCGGAAGTCTGAGCTGCCAGGCGCGGCCCGAGGACAGTGCCATATTTTACGAACTCGATCCCGACGTCATCCGGATTGCGCGCGATCCCGCACTGTTCAACTTCGTCTCGGAGTGCCGGCCGAACATTCCCATCGTGCAAGGCGACGCGCGGCTGACGATCGCGAACGTGCCGGATGCCGGGTACGACCTGATCTTTGTCGATGCCTTCATCGGCGCTGCAATACCAGTACACCTCCTCACCAAGGAGGCGATGGCGATCTATCTGCGCAAGCTCAAGCCAAACGGCATCGTGGCGCTCCACGTGTCGAACTATCATCTCGAACTTGGGAGCGTCGTCGCCGGTGTCGCACATGCAAACGGCGCGATTACGCGCCTTTATGACGGCGGCGACGTTCAAGAAGATGCGGCCGAGCAGAAGTGGGTCCCCATCGTCGCCGCGGTGGCGCGCAAGGATGAGGATTTCGGGGCGCTCGCCAAGTCGCGATTTTGGCCGCTCCTGCCGCCCGATCCCGCTCAGCGCGTCTGGACCGATGACTATTCCAACGTGCTGGGAGCTCTCGTACGCAGGTTGCGACAACGCAGTGAGTAGAATCCCGCTCCTTTTCTGGGCTCTCATTATCGCTGCCGTAGTCGTGCTAATGCAGGTACCTGTTCGGGTGGGGTGATCGTCCGCTCCGTTCGGAGTACCGGCCACCGACCGGGTGCGCGTCCGCGTGTGGAAGACAACTGATGTCTCATATTGGCACTTCTCAGACTTGGCGCGATGCCTGACTTGAGTCCGTAATGCGCTCCAAACCGGACGTTGACTAGGCGCTGCCGACCAACCTCGATTAATGATTGCTGCAGCGAAATCGCCGCAGGGCCGAGCTTGGGTTTTGGCTGCTCGGCAGCCAGCGAGCTCGCGGCGAGCGCGATGCACGCGAAACAAGCGAGCGCCTGCGCGATCCGTCGGCCTGGGCCGCGGGATCGTGGGCGGGCGGGCGCGGAGCCAGCCGACCGCATCGCAGGCTCAAGGGGTATGTTCGAGCGAAACCGCGGCGGGTTCCGGGAGCGCCGGCGCCGGCATCGCGTTCGGCGACTCGTTCGGAGGCGGCAGGGGAAGCGCGGTCTTGCTCGGAACCTCGGTTGCGGGGTCCGCGACCTCGACGATCGTGGGCGCGGTGCGCGTCGTCGCAGCGCGGCGGATATAATCTTCG
>VAZU01000349.1 GCA_005884745.1 Alphaproteobacteria bacterium | reverse complement strand
CGATTTCGGCGATCGTGTAGGTGAGCGTGACGGTGTCGCCGATGAAGACCGGTCCGAGAAACCGCACCTTGTCGTAGCCGAGCGAGACCGGCGTCTCGTCGCGCGCGGTGCCCCGGCACTGGTCGATCATCAGGGTCGAGCAGGTCGACATGTAGCCGACGATCAGCGCGCCGTGGGCGATGCGTTTTCCGTATTTCGAGCCCGCCATGTACTGCTCGTTGACGTGATTGACCGAGAAATCGCCGGTGATACCCGCGAACAGGTAGATGTCGGTCTCCCCGACGGTTTTTGCGAAGCTGACGCGGTCGCCGACTTTTACATAGAAATCCTGCATTGCCGCTATGCTCCCGATCCGATCCCATTCTGACTCGAGCGAGCCGCAGGCGACTCCCTCTCCCCGCAGGGGAGAGGGATGGGGTGAGGGGGGTAGGCTATTGTTTGATTGCCGATGTCGTGACCCCCTCACCCGATCCTCGCCTTTGGCGAGGATCGACCTCTCCCCAACGGGGAGAGGTGAAACCCGCGTGCCTCACACGCATGGCGAATGCGGAACCTTTGCCAGGGCCGCTCGATCGCATCAAGTCCCGTCGAGCCGCACCACGCCGTCGCGGGCGAGGGCGTCGATCTCGACCGGGGCGAGACCCAGTTCGGCGAGGATCTCCCGCGTCTGCGCGCCGAGCCGCTGCGGCGGCAGGCGGATCTCGGCCGCTTCGCCGTCGTAACGCACCGGATGATTGACGAGCGTGACCGGCGCCCCGCTCTTGCCCCCGCCCGGAAGCGTGACCAACGCCTGCATGTGCTCGATCTGCGGATCCGCGACGATCTCGGCATAGTCCTGCACCGGCGCGTGCCAGATTTTGGCGCGCTCGAGCAGCGGGACCCAGGTTTGCGTCGGCTGCTTCCCGAGCGCGGCGGCGATCAGCTCGCCGATCTCGTCCTGCCTCTTCCACGAGTCTTGTTCGGAGAATGACGCCAGGCGCGGCTCGCCGATCGCTTCGCCCAGCACCGGCAACGGGCACAGCGACAGCGCGAGATAGCCGTTCGCCGTGGCATAGACCCCGTAGGGAGCCGCGTAGTACCAGCCGGCCACGTGCCGGCGCGCATAAACGTCGGCCGGCTTCTCGGCTTTGTTGAGCCAGGCGGTGAGCGATTCCGCCTGGAGATCGAGCGCCGCCTGCATCAGGCTGGCATCGACCCGGCAGCCCTTGCCGGTGCGCTCGCGGCGCAGCAGCGCAGCCAGGATGCCCATGGCGAACAGCGCCCCGCCGTGGTGATCGACCGCGGACGCGCCGATCGGACGCGGCCCGGTCGCCTTCTCGCCGGTGATCGCCATCAGGCCGAACAGCGCCTGTGCCAAGAGATCCTGGCCGGGACGCTCGGCGTAGGGACCGTCCGGGCCATAGCCGGACGCCGAGGCATAGATCAGCGCCGGCTTGCGCGCTTGCAGCGCCGCATAGCCGAAGCCGAGCTTGTGCATCACGCCGGGACGGAAATTCTCCGCGATGACGTCGGCGCCGTCGACGAGTTTCAGCGCAATCTCCTTGCCCCTGGCCGACTTCAAATCGAGCGCGATGCTGCGCTTGTTGCGGTTGGTGCACAGATGCAGCATGCCCTGGCCGTCGTGCCAGATGTCGCCGCTCGACCAATGGCGCTGCCACGCGCCCTCCGGCGTCTCGATCGCGATCACGTCGGCGCCGAGATCCGCCAGCGCCTGGATGCCCATCGGGCCGAACAGGAAATGGTTGAAGCTGACGACGCGAATTCCTTGCAGCAGGTCGAGCATGCGGGCTCCCGGGGCGGACTGCGGGCGCACTATGCGCGATGGGCGCGGCCGATCGCAAATGGGCTGCGAGCCGGGATCCATGCCCACCGATCTCGCGATTTCCCCGCAATCCGTGATCATGGGTCCCCGCTTTCGCGGGGACGACGCGGGCAATCGTGACTTCGGTGGCTTGCAAGTTCACCGGTGCTGGAAGCGCGGCGGTTGCTTGGCGAAGAACGCGCGTACGCCCTCGGCGCAATCCGCTGTCCGGAACGCGCGGTCGCTCAGCGCCAAGGTTGCCTCGACCGCCTCGCGCTCGGGCCGATCGAACGCCATGGCGATCGATTGCTTGCACAATTGCAGCGCCACGTTCGGGCCGGCGGCGAGCTCGCGTGCCATCGTGAGCGCGGTCTCGACCGCCGCGCCCGGCGGCGCCACGCGATTGACGAGGCCCCACGCGAGCGCGGTCTCGACCGGCACCGGCTCGCCGAAGAACATCAGCTGCTTGGCGCGGCCTTCGCCGATGCGGCGGGTGACGCGGATGGTGCCGCCGCTGCCGGGGAACACGCCGAGCTTGATCTCGGGCAGCGCGATGCTGCCGCCCGCCTCGGCCACGATGAGGTCGCAGCACGCCGCAAGCTCGAGCCCGCCCCCGAAGGCGATGCCGTTGAGCGCGGCAATCGTCGGCTTGGGAAATTCGGCGACCCGGCTGTAGGCCGCGTTCTCGCGCGCGAGTTTTTTCGGCACGACCGCATCCGCGACTTCAAGGAATTCCTTGATGCGGTCAGCACCATGACGCGAACGGCCGGATCGGCGGCGAGCCGGCTCAGGAGCGCGTCGAGCCCGCGCGTCATCTCCAGCGTCACGAGATTGAGAGGAGGATTGTCGAGGGTGACGAGGGCGACGCCGTCCTCGTGGGTCGATTTGACGGATTGGGTGGGCATCGATCTGGCTCGCTCGTTGGCCGCGAACACCGGCGCTGTATCGATCATGAACCCGGCCGCAGCGGTTTGAAAGCCTGGGTTCGCTTGACACCCCCTGAGGGCACGTCGATCATGCTCGATCGAAAGAAATACGCGAGTAAGCAATAGGGAAGGACGACGGGAGGGAAACATGGTGCACATCGTTCGCGCGCTTGTTGCGGCACTGGCTTTTGGGGCGGCCGGTTCATGCTGGACCGCCGACGCGCTATCACAAGACGTCAAGCGCTTCAGGTTTGCCTACGATCAG
>VAZU01000358.1:3391-5305 GCA_005884745.1 Alphaproteobacteria bacterium | reverse complement strand
TGGGCGGCCGGCATTGGAATCGCGCGGGCGTGCTCCTCAGGGTGACGGCGCGCGCAAGTGGCAAGCGCCTGCAAAGCGGTCTATCTAGAGTGCGAAGGCAGTGCCATGAAGGTCGACGGCAAGCATCTGCGCACGATTTGGCTCGAGGAGGACGGCCGCACGGTCGGCATCATCGACCAGACCCGGCTGCCGCATGAATTCGTCACCGCGCGGCTCGACACGCCGGAGCACGCGGTCACCGCCATCCGCAGCATGCAGGTGCGTGGCGCGCCCCTGATCGGGGCGACCGCCGCCTATGGGCTGTGCCTGGCGCTGCGCGCCGATGCCTCCGATGCCGCGCTCGAGCGCGCCTATGCGGCGCTGTTCGCGGCGCGGCCGACCGCGATCAACCTCAAATGGGGGCTCGACGAGATCCGCGGTGCGGTCGACGGGCTCGCCGGGGCCGCGCGCGTCGCCGCGGCCTATGCGCGCGCGGCCGCGATCTGCGAGGAGGACATCGCCATCAACCGGGCGATCGGCCGGCACGGGGTGAAGCTCATCGAGGCGGTCGCCGCGCGCAAAAAAAAGCCGGGCCAGCCGGTCGAGATCCTGACCCATTGCAACGCCGGCTGGCTCGCCACCGTCGATTGGGGCACCGCGACCGCGCCGATCTACACCGCGCACGAGCGCGGCATCGGAGTCCATGTCTGGGTCGACGAGACGCGGCCGCGCAACCAGGGCGCGGCGCTGACCGCCTGGGAGCTCGGCAAGCACGGCGTGCCCCACACCGTGATCGCCGACAACACCGGCGGGCATCTCATGCAGCGCGGCCGCGTCGACCTCGTCCTGGTCGGCACCGACCGGGTTTCCGCCAATGCCGACGTCTGCAACAAGATCGGCACCTACCTCAAGGCGCTCGCCGCCTTCGACAATGGCGTGGCGTTCTACGTGGCGCTGCCCTCGCCGACGATCGATTTCAGCGTGAGCGACGCTGTCGCCGAGGTGCCGATCGAGGAGCGCGCTCCCGAGGAGGTCGCGACCATGACCGGGCGCACCGCGGACGGGCGGATCGAAACCGTTGCCATCATTCCCGAAAACTCGCCGGTTGCGAATTACGCCTTCGATGTCACGCCGGCGCGGCTCGTCACCGGGCTCATCACCGAGCGCGGCGTTCTCGGCGCGACCCGCGCGGCGCTCGCGGCTGCGTTCCCGGAGCGCGCCGGGGCAACGCGGGCCGGGGCGCCCCGGGCGCCTGTGCGGCCCGCCGCGGAGTGACTTTGTTCGCGCGGTCGGCACAGATCCGCATGGCGCTACAGCAAGCGCGCTTCTCTCGCCCCGCTTGCGGGGAGAGAGCCTGCCCCGGACTTGATCCGGGGGTGCCGAGCGGACGCAGTCCGCGAGGCGGGTGAAGGGCCGTTCGCGCATATTCCCGCCCGCCATCGAAACTGGCACAATCGCCGCATGCGACTCGGGCTGGCGGAATCCTTTGTGCCGATCGACGGGCGGCAGTCGCCGACCGCGCTCGCGGTGGCGCGCGGCACGGCGCGGCTGCTGTTCTCGCTCGGGCTTTCCACCGTGAGCGAGCTGGCGCTGGCATCCGGGCGCCGCGCCGACCTCGTCGCGCTGTCGGGCGACGGCGAATTGTGGATCGTCGAGATAAAATCCTCGATCGAGGATTTCCGTGCCGATCGCAAATGGCTGGACTACCGGCTCTCTTGCGACCGGCTGTTCTTCGCGACCGCGCTCGACGTGCCGCTGGAAATCTTCCCGCACGACGCCGGGCTGATCCTGGCCGACGCGTTCGGCGCCTCGATCCTGCGCGAGGCCCCCGAGCACCGGCTGCCGTCCGCAAGGCGGCGGAGCATGATGCTGCGCTTCGCCCATGCCGCCGCCGGCCGCCTCCAGGCGCTCACCGACCCCGGCGGGGGGTACGTC
>VAZU01000358.1:2787-3385 GCA_005884745.1 Alphaproteobacteria bacterium | reverse complement strand
GCCAGGATGCGCTGCAGCGTGCGGCGGTGCATGTTGAGGCGGCGTGCGGTCTCCGACACGTTGCGGCCGCACAGCTCGTAGATGCGCTGGATGTGCTCCCAGCGCACGCGGTCGGCCGACATCGGGTTCTCCGGCGGCTCGACCTTCCCGCCGTCGCGCGCCAACAGCACCGCGGCGACGTCGTCGGCGTCGGCGGGTTTCGAGAGATAGTCGACCGCCCCGAGCTTTACCGCATTGACCGCGGTCGCGATGTTGCCGTAGCCGGTGAGCACGATGCCGCGCGCCTCGGGCCGGCGCTGTTTCAGCGCCGAGATGACCTCGAGCCCGTTGCCGTCGGCGAGCCGCATGTCGACGACCGCGAACGCCGGCGCCGTCCTTTCCACCTGCACGAGCCCGTCCGCCACCGTGTCGGCGGTGGTGACGGTGAATCCCCGCTGCTCCATGGCGCGGGCCAGCCGCTGCAGGAACGATTTGTCGTCCTCCACGATCAGCAGCGAGCGGTCACCCGGGGTTTCCGCGGTCGCAATGTCGGCCATGGGTCCGTTCTCCCTCAACGCGTGCCCCGGCGGCGGCTTTTGGCCGGCCGGAATGACGCCCC
>VAZU01000358.1:0-2769 GCA_005884745.1 Alphaproteobacteria bacterium | reverse complement strand
GCAATTCCCGGGCCGGCCCGCTCGTAATCCTCGCGGCGCCAGTGCACCCGGACGGTCGCCCCGTGGCCCGGCGCGGCGCGATTGGCAAAGCCGAGCGCCGCTCCGCTGCGCTCGAGCAGGGTCTTGGCGATGAACACGCCGAGCCCCAGGCCCGCAACCTCGCCCTCGCCGCCCGCCGGGCGGCTGCGACTGGTCAGATAGGGCTCGCCGATGCGGTCGAGAATCTCCGGGGCGAAGCCCGGCCCGTCGTCGGCGATCGAGATCGTCACCTCGCTGTCGCTCCAGCGCGCCTCGATTTCGACCCGCTCGCGCGCGAAATCGACGGCGTTCTCCACGAGATTGCCCAACCCGTAGATGATCGCCGGGTTGTGCTCCCCGACCGGCTCGGCGGCGCGGGCGGCGGGCAGCACCACGTCGATAGCGACGCCGAAATTGCGGTGTGGGGCGACCACTTCCTCGATCAGCGTCGAAAGCTTGGAGCGGTCGAACGGCTCGCTGGAGGCGGAGAGCTGGGTCAGCTTGGCGAGAATCTCGCGGCAGCGCTGGGCCTGCTCGCGCAACAGCTTGATGTCCTCGGCATGGGGCGAGGTCGGCTCGATCGCGCGCTCGAGCTCGCGCACCACGACCGCGATGGTGGAGAGCGGGGTGCCGAGCTCGTGCGCGGCCGCCGCCGCCAGCCCATCGAGCTGCGAGAGATGCTGCTCGTGCGCGAGCACCAGCTCGGTGGCGGCGAGCGCATCGGTCAGGAGCCGCGCCTCCTCGGCGATCTGCCACGCATAGGCGCCGATCACCCCGAGCGCCACGAGGAGCGAGAACCACACCCCGAGCAGGTACATCGGGGGAAGCGTGAGCGGCTCGTCGCTGACCCACGGCAGCGGCAGGTGGAAGAACACGAGCGCGGTCGCGCACGCCGCCGCCAGAGCGCCGAGCATCAGCGTCATGCGCGGCGGCAGCGCGGTGGCCGCGATGAGCACCGGGCCCAGAAACAGGAACACGAACGGGTTCTCGACGCCGCCGGTCAGGTACAGCAGCGACGCCAGCTGGACGATGTCGAAGGCCAACAGCCAAGCCGCGCGGTCGGGCTCCAGCCGCTCGATCGGCCGGAAGCGCAGCCGCAAGGCGAGGTTGAGGGCCGCGCTGCAACCGATCACCAGCAGGCAGGCGGTGAGCGGCAGCGTGAAATCGAAGACGTAATGGACGACCAGCACCGCCGCGGTCTGGCCGCCGACGGCGAGCCAGCGCAGACGCACCAGCGTGTCGAGGCGCACGTTGCGGCGCGGATGCAGCGGATGCTGGGCTTCCATCGCCGCACTCTATCGGCTCTCCCGCCGCGCTCAATGCTCGGGGCGCGCACGCGCGCACGCGGATCGATGGGCTTGCGCCATGCGCGCGCAAAGGCCAATTGTGCGGAATCGTGCCAAGCCCATCGTTCAAGGCCGCGGAACCCGCCATCGCCGTCGAGCGCCTCGCCAAGACCTACAAGAGCGGGGTCGCGGTCGACGGCATCTCGTTTGCGCTCGAACCGGGCTCGATCACCGGCCTGCTCGGCGGCAACGGCGCCGGCAAGACCACCACGATCGCCATGATCCTGGGGCTGATCATCCCGACCGCGGGAACCGCGCGCGTGCTCGGCGCCGAGATGCCGCGCCAGCGCTATCGCGTGCTCCACCGCATGAATTTCGAGAGCCCCTATGTCGACATGCCGGCGCGGCTCACCACGCGCCAGAATCTGACCGTGTTCGCCATGCTGTACGGGGTGGAGGACACAGCCGCGCGGATCGCGGCGCTCGCCGAGGAGCTCGATCTCGTCGAGCTGCTCGATCGGCCGACCGGAAAGCTTTCCGCCGGCCAGAAGACGCGCGTCTCGCTGGCCAAAGCGCTGGTCAACCGCCCGGAGATCCTGCTGCTCGACGAGCCGACCGCCTCGCTCGACCCCGACACCGCGGACTGGGTGCGCGCGCGGATCGAGCGCTACCGGCGCGAGCGCGGCGCCACCATCCTGCTCGCCTCCCACAACATGGCCGAGGTCGAGCGGCTGTGCGAGCGGGTCATCATCATGAAGAAGGGCCGCATCGAGGACGACGACTCGCCGCAAGCGCTGCTCGCGCGCTACGGGCGCCGCACGCTCGAGGAAGTGTTCCTCGACGTCGCCCGTGGCCGGATCGAAGCAAGGCAGGCCGCGCAATGAGCGCGCATGCCGAACCGCTCGGCTTCTCCCCGCGCCGCATCGCCGCGATGGTGCTGCGCTATTGGTACCTGTTGCGCTCGTCGTGGCCGCGGCTGCTCGAGCTGATCTATTGGCCCGCGGTCCAGATGCTGATGTGGGGCTTCCTGCAGCTGTATATCGCCGGCAACGCCGGCTTCTTCGCGCGCGCCGGCGGCACCTTCATCGGCGCGGTGCTGCTGTGGGACATCCTGTTATGTGGGCGCGCAATCTCGCCAACCTGATGATCAGCCCGCTGCGCCCGCTCGAGTTCGTCGGCGCGCTGATGATCATGAGCCTGATCCGGCTGGCGATCGGAATGGGGCCGGTGTCGCTGTTGGCGATGGCGTTCTTCGGCTTCAATCTCTACGGGCTCGGCCTGGCGCTCGCCGCCTTCTTCGTCAACTTGATCCTGACCAGCTGGGCGATCGGCATCCTGGTGTCGGGGCTGGTGCTGCGAAACGGGCTGGGCGCCGAAAGCCTCGCCTGGACCATCATGTTCCTGCTGCTGCCGCTGACCTGCGTGTATTACCCGGTGACGATCCTGCCGCATTGGCTGCAAGCCG
>VAZU01000357.1 GCA_005884745.1 Alphaproteobacteria bacterium | reverse complement strand
GGATGGCATCCCGGCGTGCTGGGCCTCGTGGCCGCGCGGCTGAAGGAGAAATTCGGGCGTCCGGCGTTCGCCATCGCGTTCGATCCGGCCGGCATCGGCACCGGCTCGGGGCGCTCGATTGCCGGGGTCGATCTCGGCCGCGCGGTGCGCCGCGCCGTCGCCGACGGGCTTCTCGCCAAGGGGGGCGGTCATCCCATGGCCGCCGGGATCACGCTCGAAGCCGGCCGGCTGGCCGCCTTCCGGGCCTATCTCGAGGCCGAGCTCGGCCCGGCGGTCGAGGCGGCGCGGCGCGACAATGCGCTCCTCATCGACGGCGCGCTCAGCGCGGCGGCCGCCGGGGCCGAGCTGTGCGCCACGATCGCGCGGGCCGGTCCGTTCGGCGCCGGCAATCCCGAGCCGGTGTTCGCGCTGCCCGCGCACATCCTCGTTCACGCCGAGGCGGTGGGCCAGGGGCACGTTCGCGTGCGGCTCAAATCCGGCGACGGCGCGAGCGTGCAGGCGATCGCATTCCGCGCCGTGGGCCAGCCGCTCGGCGAGGCGCTTGTCAAGAACCGCGGCCGTGCGCTGCATGCGGCGGGCAGCTTGACGCTCGACCGCTGGCAGGGCGATCAGCGCGCGCAATTGCGCATCCTCGACGCGGCGCTGGCGGCTCCGGACGCGCAATTCTAGCTGTCGCTGTGTCGCGCTTGACTGTGCGCTGCGCGACACGTGCAATAAGCGTTGGCCGGGGTCGGGCGCGCGTAGCCCGGATGGAGCGAAGCGAAATCCGGGATCGCCGTCCCCGCATTACGCTTCGCTCCATGCGGGCTACAGAAGCAAATAACCGCTCGCCCCGACTCGGTGCACGCGCTCCTTTGCGGAACACTAGGACGCAGGAAGGAAGATGCCATGCAGGGTAACGTGCTGGTCGCCCAAGGCGGCGGCCCCACCGCGGTGATCAACCAGTCGCTGGCCGGCGTCGTCTGTGAAGCGCGCAGGTCTGCCGGCGTGCGGGAGATCTACGGCGCGATCCACGGCGTGCGAGGCATCGTGGACGAGGACCTGGTGAACCTCACGCGCGAGACCGTGCAGAACCTCGAGATGGTGGCGCTCACGCCTTCCGCGGCGCTCGGCTCCACGCGGGACAAGCCCGATCAGGCCTACTGCAAGCAGATTTTTCGCGTGCTGCAGGCGCACGAGGTCGGGTGCTTCTTCTACATCGGCGGCAACGACAGCGCCGATACCGTGCGCATCGTTTCCGAGGAAGCGCGGAAGGCGAGCTACGATCTGCGCTGTGTGCACATCCCCAAGACCATCGACAACGATCTGATGGGCTCCGATCACGTGCCGGGATATCCTTCGGCCGCGCGCTTCGTGGTCCAGGCCTTCATGGGGCTCAATCTCGACAACCGATCCTTGCCCGGCGTCTACGTCGCGGTGGTGATGGGGCGGCATGCGGGATTTCTCACGGCGGCTTCCGCCTTGGCGAAGACTTTCGCGGACGACGGTCCGCACCTCGTCTACCTGCCCGAGCGCGCCTTCTCCGTGGACAAGTTCCTTGCCGACGTGAAGGCCAGTGTTGAACGCTACGGGCGATGCGTCGTCGCCGTATCGGAGGGAATTCATGACGCGCAGGGCACGCCGGTCACGGTTTCTCTCGCCAAGCAGGTCGAGCGCGACGCGCACGGCAACGTGCAGCTTTCGGGAACCGGGCTGCTGGCGGATTCGCTCACCGATGCGGTGAAATCCAAGCTCGGCATCAAGCGGGTGCGCGGCGACACCTTCGGCTATCTGCAGCGCTCGTTCTTCGGCTGCGTTTCCGACGTGGATCGCAGCGAAGCGCGTGAGGTCGGGGAAAAAGCCGTGCACTACGCGATATCGGACAAGCAGGACGGCTCGGTGAGCATTCAACGGACCGGCTGCTATGCGGTGGATTATCGGCTCACGGATCTCGCCGCGGTCGGCGGCAAGACCCGAACCATGCCGGATTCATTCATCACCGCCGGCGGCAACGGCGTCACCGATGCGTTTCATGCCTACTTGCGGCCGCTGCTCGGCTCCGACCTGCCGCAGCCGCATCGGCT
>VAZU01000356.1 GCA_005884745.1 Alphaproteobacteria bacterium | reverse complement strand
GTTTGCGCCAGCAAGTAGCCGTAAACCGTGAAGGTGCTGGTCTTGTCCCCGCCGGACAGGTACTTGTCCATGAAGGCTTCCCATTCCTTCGTTGCCGGATCGTTGCGCCAGGTCGGGTCGGTGGGATCCTTGAGGTAGGCCGCCGACAGGATGCCTTTGGCGTTGTCGACGCCGGCCGGCTTGAGCACCGATCCGACGGAGTTGGAGATGCTGGCGAGGAGATGGACGGGCTTCCAATCGAGCTCGGCCGCCTTTCGGATCGCCTGTGCGGCGAACTTCGGCGATGCCTCGTTGAAGAACACCTCGGCACCCGACGCCTTCAGCAGGACCATTTGCGAATCGACGGTGGGGTCCGACACCTCGTAGGGCGCCTCGCCGACGATCTGCATCTTGCCGCCGAGCCCGTCCTTGAGGCCTTTCAGATAATCCTTGCCGGAATCGTCGTTCTGGTAGAGCACCCCGATCCTCGCGTCGGGATGATTCTGCAGCAGATATTTGGCGTAGATGCGGCCTTCGGTCTGGTAGGTCGGCTGCCATCCCATCGTCCACGGGAAGCTCTTCGGGTCCCCAAATTTCGTGGCGCCGGTGGCGACGAACAGCTGCGGGACCTTCTTCGCGTTCATGTATTTCTGGATCGCGGTATTGGTCGGCGTGCCGAGGCCCTGGAAGATCAGCAACACCTCGTCGCTCTCCACCAGCTTGCGCGCTTGCTCGACCGTTTTCGGCGGGCTGAAGCCGTCGTCGTAGGAAATGAAATCGATCTTGCGGCCGTTGACACCGCCTTCGGCATTGATCTTGGCGAAATACGCCGCCTCGGTCTTGCCGATCAGGCCGTAGGCGGACAGCGGCCCGCTGTAGGGCATGATGTTGCCGAGCTTGATTTCGACATCGCTGGCACCGGGATCGTATTTCTTCTGCGCGACGGCCGGATCGGCAAGCGCTGCCGCGGCAGCGAAAACCACCGATGCAAACAGAAGACGCCGGGCTGCCATGTTCCCCTCCTGAACGGGTGCGAGGACGCGATGCGCGGCCGCCGAGCGCGGGCGCTCGATCGGAACGGCCGAGTCCTTCGGACCTCGAGCGGCACTCTACTCCATCCGCCCGCCCTCGGCCATTTCGGCCCGCGCCTTGCGAGGGCGTCCCAATAAGATTGGCCCCGCGCGAGGCGGGGCCAATTCGCTTGCGTATGCGCAACCGCGCGATCAGCGCCAGCGGCAGTGGCGGACCCCGAAGCTGTCGTGCCAGCACGCCCGGGTCGCGGTCGGGGCATAGCTCGGCGCCGCGTAGCTCCTGGTCGGGGCGTACGCATAGCCCGGCGCCGCGTAGCTCCTGGTCGGGGCGTAGGCGTAGCCGGAATCCGCATAATCGTAGTCGGTTTCCGTCGCATAGGCGGGCGCGTACGTGGGCGCCGGTGCCACATAGGCATAGCCGGGCGTCGGAATCGGCGCCGGGGGCACCGGCCGCGCCTCGTAATAGGCCGGCGCCGCATAGCTGGGAGACGCATAGCCATAGGCCGGGGCTGCGGGAGCGGCGTAGGTCGCAGCCGGCGGGGATATCACAACGGTGACCGATGGAGCGGGCGCCCCATAGGCGGGCGCCGGCGCCGCATAGGCCGGGGGCGCATAGCCATAACCCGGCGCATAGCCGTAGCCCGGCGCATAGCCGTAACCGGGCGAAATGGTGACGACCTGGGCCGATGCGCCGCCCCCGCAGAAAGCAGTGGCAAGCATTGCAGCGGCGAGACTCAGTGCCTTCGTGTTCATGGCTGGGCCTCCCTATGAACATGGGACAGGCGATCAACCGATACCGGGCTTCATAGGTTCCCTCGCTTGTCGCAAAAGCCCGAAAAGCGCATGATCCCGCCGGAATTCCTGCCTTCCGGCATGGGAGCACGAGCGATCGGGCGCGCGGCGGTGTTGCCGCCCTCGAGCGAGCGCGGCAGGGCATCGCGGTTGAAGAAAAGCAAAGCGGAGGAAACGTTCATGGCTCAGTGGATCCGGTTCGAGCGCAATGGCCGGCTCGGGTTCGGCACCTTGCAGAACGGCGAGATCGTCGTGCACGAGGGCGACATGTTCGCCGGCGCCTCGCCGTCGGGCGAGCGGGTACGTCTTTCCGACGTGCGGGTGTCGACCCCGTGCGACCCCTCGAAGATGATCTGCTTGTGGAACAACTTTCACCAGCTCGCGGCCAAGAACGACTTCAAGGTACCGGACGAGCCGCTGTATTTCCTGAAAGCCCCCAACGCCTACCTTCCGCACGGCGAGCCCATTCGCCGGCCGCACTCCTATGACGGAAAGATCATCTACGAGGGCGAGCTCGGCGTCGTCATCGGCAAGCGATGCTCGATGGTGAGCGAAGCCGAGGCCCCGGATTACATCTTCGGCTACACCTGCATCAACGACGTGACCGCGGTCGACATGCGCGAAAAGCTTCGACACGTTCGGGGTGTTCGGTCCGGTGATCGCCACCGGACTGGATCCGATGCAGCTGCGCATCAGGACCATTCTCAACGGGCAGGAGCGGCAGAACTACCCGGTCAGCGACATGTTCTTCCCGCCCTACAAGCTGGTGAGCATGGTGTCGCGCGACATGACGCTGATGCCGGGCGACGTCATCGCGTGCGGCACCTCGCTCGGCGCCGGGGTGATGAAGGACGCCAGCAACGTCATCGAGATCGCGATCGAGGGCGTCGGCACCTTGAGCAACCGCTTCGACCAGGAGCTGCCGAGCCCGTACCTGCTCGGCGCGCCGCCGCAGCCCTTGCGCGTGTGCGTGGTCGGCGCCGGCGCCATCGGCGGGCTCGTTGCCGCCAAGCTGGCGCTCGCCGGCAACGCGGTGACCGTGGTCGATCTCGGCGTGCATCTCGCCGCCATCAAGCAGAACGGCCTCAAGCTCGAATGGCACGACGGCAAGGTGGAGACCGCGAAGG
>VAZU01000347.1:3085-4550 GCA_005884745.1 Alphaproteobacteria bacterium | reverse complement strand
ACCCCGCAGATGATGGAGGGGTTGATCGATGCGACGGCGCGGGCGGAGCGCGACGACGATATTCGCTGCGTATTGATCCGCGGGGCGGGCGACAATTTCATGGCCGGCGGCGACGTCAAGGGCTTCCACAAATCCTTGACCGAGGATCGCGACAATTATTTGCGCCGGCGCGAGATGCAGGTGGTGGCGGCGCATCAACTGATTTATCAACTCCGCCGCATGCCGAAGCCGGTTCTGGTCTCGGTCAGGGGTGCCGCCGCCGGATTCGGTCTGAGCCTGGTGCTTGCGGCCGATCTTGCGATCGCGAGCGAGGATGCGATTTTTACCCTGGCCTATCGGCACATCGGGCTCTCGGCCGACGGCGGCGCCACCTATTTCCTGCCGCGCGTCGTCGGCGAGCGGCGGGCGCTCGAGCTCGCTTTGCTCGGCGAGCGCTTTCATGCGGAGCGAGCGCTCGCGCTCGGCATCGTGAACTGGGTGGTGCCGCGCGCGGGACTGGACGAGGAGACGGCGAAGCTCGCGAGAAGGCTCGCGGACGGCCCCACCGTCGCGCTCGGCCTCGCCAAGCGCCTGATCCGCTCCTCGCTCGACCATTCCTGGGACGAGCACTCGCACCGCGAGGCGGAAAGTTTCGCCGCCGCTGCGGCGACCCAGGATCATCTCGAGGGTGTCGCGGCCTTCGTGGAAAAGCGCCAGCCGGCGTTTCGCGGCAAGTGACCGCCGGCATCAGTTACGCCGGACATTGGGGGGCCGCGCGCAATCGGTCGTGCTTGGGCGCAACATGATGGACTCGCGCTTCCCACCCCCGGCCCAGCCCTTCGTCGCGCACGCCAGCGGGTGCAATCCGGCAAGTTGTCATGCGGCAAGGAATCGCTTTATTTCCGCCAAAGTCTCATCCGGCACCTCTTCCGCAAGCCAGTGGCCGGATGGCAAGCCTTTGCCCGACACTTGCGTCGCTCGATCCCGCCAGATCGCGAGGACGTCATATTTTTGACCGACCAAGCCATTGGCGCCCCAGAGCACCAACACCGGACACGAGATTTTTCGATCCATGTCGGATTCGTCGTGGACGAGGTCTATTGATGCGGCTGCTCGATAATCTTCGCATGAGGCGTGAATGGTGGCCGGATCGCTGAAACACCGACGATACTCTGCGTAAGCATCCGGCTCGATGGATTTGGGCATGACCCGCCCCATGAATAGCTTGAGTACCGCATCGACATTGTTTCCGATGAGCGTCTCCGGAAAGGGGGCAGGCAGGATGAGGAAGAACCAATGAAAGTAGGCGGAGGCGAACTGTCGGTCGACTGTCTTGTACATGTAGTGCGTGGGGCAGATGTCCATCATGACGAGTTTGGTGAGTCTATCCGGATAATCGAGCGCCAAACGATGGCCTACGCGCGCCCCTCGATCGTGACTGACCATGGCGAACTGTCTAAACCCAAGCTTCTCCATTACTTCGACT
>VAZU01000347.1:0-3035 GCA_005884745.1 Alphaproteobacteria bacterium | reverse complement strand
CGTAACCGCGGAGATCAGGAATGACGAGCGCATGGTTCTTCGCGAGCTCGGGAGCGATCTTGCGCCACTCCACATGCGTTTGCGGGTAGCCGTGCAGGAGCAAGACCGGTGGACCGTCGCCGCCGACGAGCACATTGATCGTCGTGCCGCTGGTCTGGACCGTCTGGCGCCGGAATCCCGGAAAGAAGTTCACTGAACTAGCAGCAACGGTCTGAGCGAGGGCGGGCGAGCTATGCGCGGCGATTGCGCCGGTCATTGCGCCCAAGCAGCTCTCGAGGAAAAACCGCCGGCCAATCGCATTTCGTCTCGCAACCCGGCGGGTGGGGACCGAGATCTGGCATAGCAATGCCTCCACATCGTTCGCCGGAGATTGTGCTGCTCAGCCGCACCCTGGCAGTCGCAAGATTGCAAGTTGAGCTCGCAAGGTTGCATAACGCGAGGATGTTCGCATGGGACGACCTGAGGCACAATATCGATCTGGTGACGCCTTACGGCCTGCGCATGCACCGCGGCATGCAGCAGACCCCGCGGGCGTCCGCCGATTTCGTGGCGTCAGAAATCAAGTCCTTTCGCGCGCTGGTGTGGGGACAAAACCGTCACTCGGGCTGGATGTTCGCCTCGTTGACCGAGCGCGGTCCATTGACAGTTCCGCTTTCACGACAATCGGCGAACTTTGCTAGACCCTTCCACGGCTCTGCACAGGGAGCTGCCCTCAAGCTACCCCTCCTCTCCGGTCAAAAGGGTGTTGTTTTTCCATCTTGGGAACAGAGCCGAGATCAGCAAGCCAGCGTTGCGATGAGCGACACCAGAACTGCACTTTCGGCACCAGCTCGTCACGTTGCCGAGCAGTGCCCACACGGATCCCATGAACTTTCGGCCCGTCTCCCACAGTACCGGAATAGATCGGCGTTCCGCATTCGGGGCAGAAGGATTGTTGCCGTTCGGTGCCGCTTTCGCCTGTCTTGACGTAGATCTTCAGTTCGCCCGAGAGAAGCTTGAAGGTATCTTCGCGGGTGAGGGCGACCGTGCGAAATGCGGAACCCGACAGGATTTGGCAATCCGCGCAGTGGCAGATCACAACCTTCTCAGGGTCAATCTCGGCCGCATAGGTGATGTACCCGCAGTGGCAGCGTCCATCGATCTTCATATCGGATTCCTTCCCGCCAATTCGCATCGAGGCAAGGCGATGAGCGACGACAATGACAGACTAGCCGGCACCCGGAAACTCATTCCGCGTGATGGACGATATTGCATTGCCGGTCGAGAAAGCGGTCGATGGGCCGATCGCCCGATCAACGCCGATCGCGGCTGGCGCCGAGTGCAATTTCCCGGATTGCAACTCAATACGGGGGCGAATGGCCGCTGGAGTCGGGTGAGGGGGTGGATGGAAACCTCATCCCCGGCCACCCGGTCCACGCCTTCGGCTCGGGCCACCTCTCCGGCAAGGCGAGAGGGTTCTCCCCGCGTTGCGCTTCCGAGCGGCGCGACGCTTCCTGCAATCACCAGATAATCAGGCCCGGTATTGTTCGTCGCTGACCTTTTCCATCCAGTCGACGTTTTTGCCGTTCAGCGCCTCCTGAATGGCGATATGCGTCATCGCCGCCGTGGGCGTCGCCCCGTGCCAATGCTTCTCGCCGGGCGGGAACCAGACCACATCGCCGGGCCGAATTTCCTCGATCGTGCCGCCCTCGCGCTGAACCCAACCGCAGCCCGACGTGACAATCAAAGTCTGGCCGAGCGGATGCGTATGCCAGGCGGTGCGCGCGCCCGGCTCGAATGTGACGCTGCTGCCACTAACATGTGCTGGATCGGGTGCCTGGAACAGCGGGTCCACGCGGACCGCGCCGGTGAAATATTCCGCCGGTCCCTTGCGGGACGGCTGCGAACCGCTTCGTTTGATCTCCATCGTTCCATCCCTTCGTTTTCTTGGAACAGTCAGCGTCGGCGTCTCTGCGGCGGCAGGTCCGGCTGTTGCCAGCGCAGCGAGGCCGCCACTGGCGGCGAGCATGCGTCTACGCGTGATCATGACATCTCCTGGACGGTTGCCTGCATCCAGCTTCGAGATGACGGCGGGCAACGCCTGGGTGGAATCCTCCATGTGCCGCTCTCGTTTTGTTGGCGGGCTCACCGCGCTGCGGTCGGTCGCCTCGACCATGATTTAGAGCGCGCATCCGTCGCGACTAGCCGCTATAATCCGCATAGTCTTATGAACAGGCCCCATAAATGCAGCGCGGAAACCTGGACGACCTCCTGGCGTTTGTCGCCGTAGGACGGGAGCGCAGCTTCACCAAGGCCGCAGCGAAGCTGGGCGTGTCGCAATCGGCGCTGAGCCACACCATCCGTGAACTCGAAGAGCGGCTCGGAGTTCGGCTGCTGACGCGCACGACGCGGAGCGTCTCGCCGACGGAGGCGGGCGAACGCCTGCTCCGGACTGTGGCCCCGCGGTTCGAGGAGATCGAGGCCGAGCTCGACGCCGTAAGCGAGCTTCGGGAGAAGCCCGCCGGCACCATTCGGATCACGGCCACCGACTATGCGGCCGACACGATCCTCTGGCCGAAGCTTACGAAATTCCTGCGGCAGTATCCGGATATCAAGGTCGAGATCGTCATCGACTATGGCCTCGCCGACATCGTCGCCCAGCGTTACGACGCCGGCGTGCGAGCGGGCGAGCAAGTGGCCAAAGACATGATCGCAGTGCGTATCGGGCCGGACATACGCATGGCGGTCGTGGGGGCTCCATCGTATTTTATGTATCAATCTGCGCCTGCCGACCCATGGCGGTTTGTACGCCTGGGAATTCGAAAAAGGCGACCGCGAACTGCGGGTGCGCGTCGAAGGCCAGCTCGTCTTCAATGGCACTTTCCAGATGCTCAATGCGGCGCTGGCCGGATTCGGATTGGCGTACGTGCCGGAGGACTTGGCGCAGCCCCATTTCGCGAGGGGCCGTCTCAAGCGGGTGCTCGAGGACTGGTGCCCTCCGTATGCGGGCTACCACCTCTACTACCCGAGCCGACGCCAGTCCTCCGCGGCCTTTA
>VAZU01000353.1 GCA_005884745.1 Alphaproteobacteria bacterium | reverse complement strand
ACCTTCGAGGCGCCGCCGGCGCGATTGCGGTGGCGCACCGGGAGCTCGAGAATCCGCAGTCCGGCGCGAGCCGCCCGCATCTGCATTTCCAGATTCCACCCGGAGGCTTTTTCCCGCATCCCGAGCCGTTCCAGCACATCCCGGCGGATCGCCCGCAGCGGGCACATGTCGGTATAGCGCACGCTGTAGAGCGCGCGCATGAACAGACCGGCGATACGCCCGGCGATGAGCTGGTGCATGACCATGCTGCCCTTCTCGCGCACGCCCCGGGTGCGGGAGCCGATGACGAAATCCTGCTCGCCGGCGAGGATCGGAGCGACCAGCCGGGGAATTTCGGCGGGATTGTCGCTGCCGTCGCCGTCGATGAAGGCAACCACCGAGCGCTCCGTCGCACAAACCCCGGCGATGCACGCCGAACCGTAACCCGATCGCGGCTCGAGGATGACCCGCGCGCCGGCGGCCCGGGCCCGGGCGGCGGTCCCGTCGGTGCTGCCGCCGTCGACCACAATGACTTCGCCGATGACGTCGCGCGGGACCGCGCGCACCACATCGCCGATCGTGTCCGCCTCGTCGAGCACCGGAATGATCAGCGCTACGCCGGCGTTCGTGTCGGGCGGCGCCAACTTCACAGGCTCCACCGCAGTCCGCAATTGGCGCAGCACGTGGGCGGTGCGTCGCTCAACAGCTCGCGGCGAAATTTTCGGTAGGATTCGCCGTTCCAGATCTCGCGCAACGACTGCTGCGTCGCCTCTCCGAGCGTGAATGCGTCGTAGCCGCGCATCGAGAACGGCGCGATGCAGCATGGCAGCGCCCGGCCGTGCGCGGTGAAATACATCAAGGTCCACGGCCGAGTGCACAGCGACCACGGCCGCTGCTCCTCCGCGCGCCGCAAGCTGGTGCCCGGCTCGGTGGCGCCTGAGGCGTCGAACAGAATGCCGTGCTCGGCCGCGCGCGTCTCGGCCTCCCGGATCAGCGCTTCCTCGCGTTCGTCGAGATGCTCGAACAGGGCCTGCTCGGCGCGCGCGAGGCCCTGGCCGTCGGGGAAATACACCAGCCGCTGCAGGTGCACTTCGCGCACGTCGATCGCATCGGCGAGGTCGATGAAGGCGGGAAGCTTCAGCCACAGCGATACCCGCGGTGCGTCGGCAGCGAGCGAGCGCTGCAACGCGCAGAATTGGCGCACGTTCTCGACGATGCGGTCGAACACGTCCTTGCCGCGCACGGCCTTGAAGGTCTGCGCCTCGGCGGCGTCGAGCGAAACCCGCAGCTCGTCGAGCCCGCTCGCGATGAGGTCGCGTCCGCGCCGCTCGTTCAGCAAGGTACCGTTGGTATTGAACAGGACGTAGGTCCCGCGCCCTTTGAGATAGCGGATCATGCGCGGCAGGTTCGGCACCATCAGCGGTTCGCCCACGCCGTGGAGCACCACGCGGGCGATGTTGGGATATTGATCGACGATCGACCGGAACAGGTCCCAGCTCATGTTCGCCGCGGGCTCAAGCTCCTCGAACGTCCGCGGACAGGTCGTGCACGGCAGATTGCAGCGATTGGTCGTCTCCAGATACAGGCAGACCGGATCGGACCCGGCGACCTCGTCGCGATCGCGCTCGACCGCCTCGAAATAGCGGCGGGGATCGACGTCGCGTTCCGCCGCAGGTGGAGCCGTCAGTTGCGGGATGCGCATCAGCCCATCGCCGAGGGCGAGGATCGCAAACCCGCTGTAGAGCCACAAGCCCGCCTTGAAATAATCCGCCCAATCCTTGATTTCGGGCAGATACAGGATGAAACAGGCGAGCGTCAGGTAGAGCAGGGGCAGGTAGAGCCGGCGGCACAGCAGCGGCAGCACCCAGGCGAAATACCAGGCAAAATGCGGGGAGAGCAGCACCAGAAAGCTGGTGGCGAGCAGCAAAGGCGTCCACGCCTCGACCGGCTCCCGGCGCGGGCGGAGGGCCACGAAGATGGCTAGCCCGGCGAGGATCGCCAGGACAACGCCGGCGGAAAAAATTCCCGTCGGGACGGAAACGCCGAGGTGCCGCAGCAGCGCAACGATGAAAAAGCCGCCGCCGTCAACATAGCCTTCCTCGCCGCCGTAGCCGCCGAGAAATCCGAAGACGCGCCAGCCCACGCCCAGATACGGCGCATAGCATGCGAGCAGCACCCCCGCGAACGCCGCCGGCATGCGCCAATCCCATTTCTTCCATAGCGCGGGCGCAATCACGAGCGCGAACGGCTTGACCAAGGTCGCGAGCGCGAGCGCCGCCCCTGCCGTCACCGGCCGCTCGCGCGTGGCGGCGAGCAAGGCAAGGCACAGGAACGCGATCGCCGCCGCATCGACATGGCCGGCGCCGGAGAACTCCCAGATCGGCAGCGGGTGCCAAGCATAAATCAGCACCCGTTCGGGCGGCAGTCTGTCGCGCCGCAACCAGGCGAGGATCGCGCCGATCGTCACCGCCTCGAATCCGGCCATGGCGAGCTTCATCGCCGTGCCGGTTTCCTGAATTCTGGAGGCGATGAAGAAGATCATCTGCGCAACCGGCGGGTAGACCGTCGGCGCATATTCGGCACGATTGACGTGCGGGTAGATGTTCTGGTCGCGCAGAAACGCCAGCGCAGGATCGGCGGGGACGTAACGATACGGATTGATCCCCGCCGCCTGGACGCGGCCGTCCCAGACATAACGGTAGATGTCGGTGGACAGCGTGTCGGGCGCGAACAGGGCAATTACACGGGCGAGCACCGCGACCGCCAGAATGATGCGTAGTGCGGTGGTGTCCCAGCGGCGGCGCACGACCAGCCATACCGCCGAGGCGTAAAGCGCGGATTGGATCAGAGCTGCGCCGACGAAGCGTTCGTATTGCTTGGCGTCGAGGACGTGCAGCATCGCGACGGAAAGCGCGAGCAGCGCCGCGCCGGCCAGCACGAGCCCGGCGAGCCGGCGTTGCTCGTTCAGCCTGTCGCCGAGCTGCGTCATGGCAAGGTCCCGTGGAGATTCGCAGCCTCCGTCAGGAGGATGCACGGCCGCCGCGCGCAGCTCCACATCCTGCATAGCGCACGCTTTCGGCTCCACTCGTGCTGCCGTGCCTGACGAAGAATTGATGCCGATGTGAACCGGTCTTTGCTGAACGTCGCCATGACGTATACGACTATATCGCGCTTAATTGCGGACCCGGGAACGTGAACCCTCCTGCAGATCGAACGGCGCGCTGTGCGCTCGCAATCATGGCCAAAGCGCCGGGCGCCGGGCGCACCAAGACCCGATTGTCGCCGTTGCTGAGCCCCCACGAAGCAACGCGGCTCGGGTGCTGCTTCTTGCGCGATATGACCGCAAACATCGCCCTCGCGGGACGAAGCACGGCGATCGATGCCTATGTGGCGTTCGCGCCGGCGCGAAGCGAGGCCGCCTTCACCCAATTCGTCGAGCCGGGCACCGGGTTCGTGCTGGCCGACGGCAGCATCCCGGCGCCGGCCGGGGTCGTCGCGCTTGGCACCTGCTTGTTGCAAGCCATGTCCTCGCTCTTCGATCGGGGCTACGGCGCGGTGGGATTGCTCAATGCGGATAGCCCCAATCTGCCGACGGCGCGACTGATCGAGGCGGCGCGGCTGTTGGCATCGCCGGGAGAGCGCGTCGTGCTCGGGTCTGCATCCGACGGCGGCTATTACCTGATCGGCATGAAAGCCGCGCACGCCGATGTGTTCCGGGATATCGATTGGAGCACGCAACGCGTCGCCGAACAGACGCGAGCACGCGCGGCCGATCTCGGCCTCGCCGTTGTCGAGCTCGCGCCCTGGTATGATGTCGATGATCCCGCCTCGCTGCGCCAGCTCCTTCAGGATCTGCAGGGAGCTTCGCGGACCGCCGGCGCCTATGGGGCCCCGGCAACCGCACGCTTTCTCGAAGCCAACGGGATTGCCGAGCGCCTTGCGGCCAAACTCGCCGACGCGGGAATGTGAGGGCGTTCGCGCCCGCCTCGACCCGTCACGCGGACGCGGCAGGTATGCGCAGCAGGCGCCCCGTCGCCAAAAGATCGGCCACCTTCCAATCACCGCCTACGCCCTCGATCATCCAGCACAGGATCGCCCAAAGGTCGCGA
>VAZU01000351.1 GCA_005884745.1 Alphaproteobacteria bacterium | reverse complement strand
TCTGGGTCGCGCGGATGATGATGATGGGCCTCCATTTCCTCCGCGAAGTGCCGTTCCGCACCGTCTACATCCACGCGCTCGTGCGCGACGAGCGCGGGCAGAAGATGTCGAAGTCCAAGGGCAACATCATCGATCCACTGGAGCTGATCGATGCCTACGGTGCCGACGCTCTGCGCTTCACGCTCGCCGCCATGGCCGCCCAGGGACGCGACATCAAGCTTTCGACCAGCCGCGTCGAGGGTTATCGCAATTTCGCGACCAAGCTGTGGAACGCCGCGCGGTTCGCCGAGATGAACGGCTGTGTGCGGGTCGCGGGGTTTGCGCCCGAAAGCGCCAAGACGACGCTCAACCGCTGGATCGCGCACGAGACCGCGGCCACCGCTCGTGAAGTGACCGCCGCGCTCGAAGCGTTCAAGTTCAACGAGGCGGCGGCGGCGGTCTACCGCTTCGTCTGGAACATTTTTTGCGACTGGTATCTGGAGCTCGCCAAGCCGGTGCTCACCGGTCCCGAGGGGTCGGAGAAGGCCGAGACGCAGGCGATGACCGCCTGGGCGCTCGACGAGATATTGAAGCTGCTGCACCCGTTCATGCCGTTCATCACCGAGGAGCTGTGGCGGGTGACGGGCGAGATCGGACCGGCTCGCGACGATTTGCTGATCCTCACCGCGTGGCCCAAGCACGAGGATCTGGAGGATGCCGCGGCGGAAGCCGAGATCGGCTGGGTGGTCGACCTCGTCGGGGCGATCCGCTCGGTGCGCGCCGAGATGAACGTGCCGCCCGCCTCGCAAGTGCCGTTGGTGGTCGCCGCAAGCTCCGCCGAGACCCGGGAAAGGGCAGCGCGGTGGGAGGCCTTCATCCAGCGGCTCGCCCGGGTTTCGGAGATCGCCTTTGCCGAAGTCGTCCCCGCGGGCTCGGTCCAGCTCGTCGTGCGCGGCGAGCTCGCGGCACTGCCGCTCCAGGGCGTGATCGATCTTGCCGCCGAGCGCGGCAGGCTCGAGAAGGAGATGGCCAAGGTCGCCAGCGACATGGCCCGCATCGACGCCAAGCTCGGCAACGCCGATTTTCTCCGCCGCGCGCCGGAGGAAGTGGTCGAAGGCGAGCGCGAGAAGCGCGAGGAGGCCGAAAGCCGCCGCGCGAGAATTCTCGAAGCGTTGGAGCGGCTGAAAGGGGCGGCGTAACCTGAGATGAGCACTCGTGTGTTCAGGCGGCAGCCCGGATTTCGATCTTGACCTTGAGGCCGGCTTTGGTCGCCAGGACCAGCAGGGTGTCCAGCGAGAACTTGTTGATTTTCCCACGCAGCAGATCGTTCAGCCGAGGTTGCGTGATACCGAGGCGGCGCGCCGCATGGGCTTGTGTCGTATTCCAGTCTCGCACCGCATCGCTCACGGCGGCCAGCACATTGGAACGCATGGTCATTGCCGCAGCTTCTTCGGGACTGTTCTCCAGCGCGTCCCACACGTTGGTGAATATTTTGCGTTTCGACATGTTCACGGTTCCTTCAGCTGCCGTAGGCGCATGGAGGCGATATTCAAATCATGCTGCGGGGTCTTTCGTGATTTCTTCTGGAAAACGTGCAGCACATGAACGGAATCGACGAGTGTGGCGATGTAAATCACACGTAGGTCCCGCCAGCCCCGCGAATTCTGATCTCACGTACACCTGGGCCTATCGTCGGCATGGGCTTCCACTCACCCGGATCTACGCCCTTCTGCACGTTATACAGTTCATGGCCGGCTTGCCGGCGCACGTTCTCGGGGAAATCGCGCAATCGATCGAGGGAGTCCCCGTGAAACGCGACCGGCCTGAGCGCCATGAATCCCACTATATCACTACTTATATAAACAGCCAAGCTCGACCGCGCCAGGCCTGGGCGACGCCGCCTTCACCGGAACGGCCGGCTCAGAAATTTCGAGCCGGCGAGACCGTAGCGCCAGGGCATCTCCGCCGCCTTGGTGATGCCGATGCGCGGCCCGACCAAGATCTCGACCGGACCTTCCCGCGCGCGCAGGGCAAACGGCGGCCGGTCGAGCGCAAAGCCGTCGTGCTGCCGCGTGATGCCGAGCGCCTCGGTGAGCCGCCCGGGTCCCGAGCAGAGTAGGCGGTCTCCGTCCACCCCGCGCCGGGATCGCATGGCCACCAGTTCCGTGCGCGGCTCGAGCGCCCGGATCAGGACGGCGCTGGCGATGTCCTCGCCCTCGCAGACGAAATTGAGGCACCAGTGCATCCCATAGGAGCGGTAGACATAGGCGTGGCCGGGCGGACCGAACACGGAAACCGTGCGCGGCGGGGTCCTCATGATCGTAAGCCTCCACCTCGACGATCCTGCCGCCGACGCCGTCCACGAGCAGCTCCGCCCCGATCAGATCCGGGGCCACGTCGTGGACGCTTCGCGCAAAAAAGGCGCGGCGAAGGCGGGGGGACTTTGTTTGGTGCATACACAACCGCGGAAAGCGGTACCATACGCTATCCGGGTATTCATCGGACCGGCGCCGGTGGCCCGCCTACCGCGCGGGAATCCTGGATTTTTCCGGCGTTCCCGGCCGGCTAATTTGGCGCAGCCGGAACGCATGGTCTGATGGTGCAGCGCACAAGCAGCCCCGCGGCGTTGTGTCTCAGCAGCAACACATTAACAACATTCACGCAACACTCGGGTCGCGCCCGCGGACTGCCGCGATTCCGCCATAGAACGAAACGACATCGGATATATTGCCGGATCGGAGTGGATTTCGCCTGCCGGCTCAGTGATGCAAATCCGCAACGCCGCAGGTCTCAAGCGACGGAATGAATTGCGGAACCCCGAGAGCGACCGCCCGGTCGGATGTTCATGGATGCCAAGACGGACCTCAAAGCGAGACTGCCCAGCCGGCACGTGACCGAGGGTCCGGAGCGCGCGCCGCATCGCTCGTATTATTACGCGATGGGGCTCACGACGGCGCAGATCCATCAGCCGTTCGTGGGCGTGGCGACCTGCTGGAACGAAGCGGCGCCGTGCAACATCGCGCTGATGCGCCAGGCCCAGGTGGTGAAGAAAGGGGTCGCCGCCGGCGGCGGCACGCCGCGCGAGTTCTGCACCATCACGGTCACCGACGGCATCGCCATGGGCCACCAGGGCATGAAGTCGTCGCTGCCCTCGCGGGAAGTCATCGCGGATTCCGTCGAGCTCACCATGCGCGGCCACGCCTATGACGCGCTGGTCGGGCTCGCCGGCTGCGATAAATCCTTGCCCGGCATGATGATGGTGATGTGCCGGCTCAACGTGCCCTCGATCTTCATTTACGGCGGCTCGATCCTGCCCGGCAGCTTCCGGGGCAAGCCGGTGACGGTGCAGGACCTGTTCGAGGCGGTGGGCCGCCATTCGGTCGGCAGCATGTCGGACGCCGATCTCGATGAGCTGGAAAGAGTGGCGTGCCCGTCCGCGGGCGCCTGCGGCGCGCAATTCACCGCCAACACCATGGCCACCGTGTCGGAGGCGATCGGCCTCGCCTTGCCGTATTCGGCCGGCGCGCCCGCCCCCTACGAGATCCGGGACCAGTTCTGCATGGTGGCGGGCGAGCAGATCATGGCCTTGATCGCGCAGCAGATCCGCCCGCGCGACATCGTGACCCGCGCGGCGCTGGAGAACGCCGCGGCGGTCGTCGCCGCCTCCGGCGGCTCGACCAATGCAGCTTTGCATCTTCCGGCGATCGCCCACGAGTGCGGCGTCAAGTTCGATCTCTTCGACGTCGCCGAAGTGTTCAAGCGCACGCCCTATGTCGCAGATTTGAAGCCGAGCGGCCGTTATGTCGCCAAGGATTTGTTCGAAGCCGGCGGCGTGCCGCTGCTGATGAAGACCTTGTTGGAACACGGCCGCCTGCATGGCGACTGCATGACCGTAACCGGACGCACGATCGCGGAAAATCTCAAAAGCGTGCGCTGGAACGCCGATCAGGACGTGGTCCGTCCCGCCAGCAATCCGCTGTCGCCCACCGGCGGGGTGGTCGGGCTGAAAGGCAACCTCGCCCCCGAAGGCGCGATCGTGAAGGTGGCCGGCATGACCGGCCTAAAATTCTCCGGTCCGGCGCGGGTGTTCGACGGCGAGGAGGCCTGCTTCGAAGCGGTGAAACATCGCAAATACCGCGAAGGCGACGTGTTGGTGATCCGCTACGAGGGACCGCGCGGGGGCCCGGGCATGCGGGAGATGCTGGCGACGACGGCGGCCCTCTACGGCCAGGGCATGGGCAGCAAGGTGGCACTCATCACCGACGGGCGCTTTTCGGGTG
>VAZU01000350.1 GCA_005884745.1 Alphaproteobacteria bacterium | reverse complement strand
CGCGGCGTTCGTCGCCATATCGCCATGGGAGGCCTCGCGGGGCGGCTCGACCACGATCCGCGACTGATCGATGTCGGCGGGGAGAAACCCCGTCGCGATCAGTTCCGCATTCGCCGCACGCACCCGGTCGAGGACCTCGGCAAAAAGATGTTTCGGCGTGCGTTTCAAGGCCATCGGGCGGTTGCGCGATCTGCCATGGTGGCGGCGGGGGCGAGCGGGCGGGCGAGGAGCCGGCGGCCTAGACCAGTTCCGGGGTCGAGTCAAAATGCCGCGCATGCTCGATCAGCGCGTAGCGATCGGTCATTCCGGCGATGAAATCGGCGATCCGGCGGGCACGGCCGGGCTCATCCAGGCAATCGAGACCCTGCGACCAATCGGCCGGCATCCCTTCCGGATGCGCCAAATAGTGCGCAAACAGCTCGGCGACGACGCGCTGCGCGGCTTCCATGACGCGCAAGATGCGTGCATGCCGGTACATCCGGGGAAGCAGGAAACGTTTGATCGCGCGGTCGGCCTCGGCCAACGGTCCGGAAAAGGCAATCATCGGCGTCACTGCCCTTCGGACGTCGTCGACCGAGCGAGGCGCCGCCGCCGCGAAGCGGCGGGTGGATTGCGCGATGACGTCGTCGATCATCCGGGCGATGAGCCGGCGGATCAGCTCGTGAACGCGGTGCGCCGCATCGAGCCGGGGGTAACGCACATCGATGTCGCGCAGAATGTCCTCGAGCGCCGCCACCGCGGCGAGATCCTCGAGCGCAAACAGCTCCGCCCTGAGCCCGTCGTCGAGGTCGTGGGCGTCATAGGCGATGTCGTCGGCGATGGCGGCGATCTGCGCTTCCGGCCCCGGGTAAGTCGCCAAGCTCACGGCGTTGGCCGTGGCGTAGAGCGCGATGGCGGAGGGGATGCCGTGCTCGCCGTAGCGGCCGACCGGCCGCCCGTCCGCATCGGTCAGCGGGCCATTGTGCTTGACGATGCCTTCGAGCGTTTCCCAGGTGAGATTGAGCCCGTCGAACTCCGGATAGCGGCGCTCGATCAGCGTGACGACCCGCAGCGTCTGCGCATTATGATCGAAGCCCCCGTACGACTGCAGGCAAGCATCGAGCTGCCGCTCCCCGGCATGGCCGAACGGCGGATGGCCAAGATCGTGGGCGAGCGCCAAGGCTTCGGCGAGATCCTCGTCGAGGCCGAGCGCCCGAGCGAGCGCCCGGGCGATCTGCATGACTTCGAGGGTGTGGGTCAGCCGCGTGCGGTAATGGTCGCCCTCGTGGAACACGAAGACCTGGGTCTTGTACTTGAGCCGGCGGAACGCGGTGGCGTGGATGATGCGGTCGCAATCGCGGCGAAAGGCGTTGCGGAACGGGCTCGGCGGCTCGGGATGGGCCCGGCCGCGGCTCAAGCCGGGATCGGACGCATAGGGTGCGCGCTCGCGACCCGTCTCGACAGCCATGGCGCCTCGCTTCCCGGGAATTGACCCGGGCCCCGGGCGCACTTAACTATCCTGTGGGCAGCCTGACAACGCATGAGATTCGCACGATCAGGCGCTATCAGGCCCCTGGAGAGCATTCATGGCGACGACCGTCACCGTGAGCGAGCGGGCTGCGCGACGCATCGGCGAGATTCTCATCGCCGAGGCTCCCGGCACCATGCTGCGCGTCAGCGTCGAGGGCGGCGGCTGCTCCGGGTTCCAGTACCGGTTCGACATGGAGCGAAGCCAAGCGCCGGACGATTTCGTGATCGCCCGGGACGGCGCGACCGTGCTGATCGACCCGATCTCGCTGCGCTACATGGAGGGCGCCCAGATCGATTTCGTCGACGACCTGATCGGCGCCTCGTTCAAGATCGCCAATCCCAACGCCACCGCCTCCTGCGGCTGCGGCACGAGCTTCTCGGTCTGAAATACCCGCGCGCCACGCGGTTCGCGGCGCAAGAGCCGACGACCTCCGTCCCGGTCGGGGGCGCGACCGATCTTTG
>VAZU01000352.1:3245-4551 GCA_005884745.1 Alphaproteobacteria bacterium | reverse complement strand
CGAACCATTCGATCATGAACCCCCCGTGGACCGTGCGGCATGGCCGGCGCTACAGACCCGCGCGGTTCTTGGCCTTCACGGCGCGATTGACCACGTTCACCGGCCATTGTCCCGTGAGCACCCGGCGAACTTCGGCCGGGGCCCCGGCCTGAAGCCCCGCCATGGCCTGCTCGCTATACCAGGCGGCGTGCGGGGTGATGATGACGTTGTCGCGCGCGCGCAACGGGTGCCCCTCGGGCAGGGGCTCGGGATCGGTGGTGTCCAGCGCGCAGCCGGCGATCGTCTTGTCGTCGAGCGCCCGCACCAGCGCCTCGGTGTCGACGATCGGTCCGCGCGCGCAATTGATCAGAACGGCGCTTGGCTTCATGCGTTCGAGCGCCGCGTCATCGATCAGCTTGCGGGTTTCTGGCACCAGCGGCGGATGCAGCGAAACGAAATCCGCCTCTGCCAGCAAGGCCTCGAGCTCGCTCTTCTTGGCCGTGATGCCGTGCTTGCCCTCCTCGACGTACGGATCGAAGAAGAGAATCCGCATGCCGAACGCGGCTGCCCGCGTCGCCACCTGCCGCGCGATGTTGCCGAAGCCGACCAGCCCCAGGGTGCTCCCGCTGAGGCGGAACATCGGCTTGCCCGGAGGCACCTCCCATCGCCCGGCCCGCACCAGCCGATCGTACAACGCGACCTTGCGGGCCGAGGCCAGCAACAGCGCCATCGTGTGCTCGGCCACCTCGTCGATGCAATAGGTCGGGTTGTTGGGTCGAGATCGATCGTGTCCACGCCGATGCCGTAGCGGGCGATGATCTTGCATTTCGGCATTCGCGCCATCGCCTCGGCCGTGATCGGCCCCGCATAGGTGTTGAGCAACGCGTCGCAGTCGGCCACATGCGGCAAGAACTCCTCGGGCGTCTTCGTCTTGAGCGCGACGAGCTCGGCGACGCCCTCCAGCGTCTTCTTCTCCACGTCCAGCGAATCCCAGACGTAGTCCGTAAGCACGACCTTCGCCTTTGCGGCCATTCCGTTTCCTCCCGCGTCGCTGGCGATTGCCGAGTTTCCGCCATGTTTCGGCCGGCTTGCGCAATGACACCGTTCCGGCAGCGTGTCCAGAGCAACGCAGACTGCGGCAATCGCCGCGACGCATGCTGCTAAAACTGTAGGAATCTCCGCCTTTACCGAATCGTAACCAGCACCACGTTAGCCGTTCTTGCGACTGACTGTCGCCACAGTTTGCGGTCAGTCTCACAGCCGGGATGGACGCCGGTAACAGGGGGAAGACACGTGAGTACGCCCGTCGATTTCAAAGACCATGTTG
>VAZU01000352.1:0-3213 GCA_005884745.1 Alphaproteobacteria bacterium | reverse complement strand
CAGACCCACAAGGCGCTGTTGCTGGATCTGGCCCAGGCTTGGGTCCTGCTCGCCGAGCAGGCGAGACACGTCGGCGGCCCGCATGGGCTCGAGAGTTCCCAACCCGCCAAGCTTTCAAACTGATCAACCAATTCTCGGCGCGTCGGTGAACCGAAAACTTTGGCCCGCGTTCGGGTCATGTCCGGCCGCGCGCCCCACAAAAGCCCGAGGAGGAATAGCGATGCTCGACGCCGCGAACGTGATGGAATCCGACCGCTCGCATCTGTTTCCTTGCGCGCAATGCGGCGACGCGCTCGTCGCGCCCGAATGGTCCGAGCACGTCAGCGAGCGCTGCGTACGGCATCTTTGGTCGTGCGAGGCATGCGGATACGAGTTCGAGACCGCGATCTATCTGCGCGCCGAGGCGTGACGGCGACCGGGAACGCATGGTCGGTAGGCTTTCTACGGCAGCCCGCGCCGAGCGAGCGAATCCGCCATGGCCTCGATAAACACGCGCACGCGGGTAGGTAGCTGACGGCTCGATGGGAAGAGCGCGCAGACGGGCGCTGGTTCGCTGCGCCATTCCGGTAAAACGTGGACGAGGCGGCCCGAGCGCAAGTGGCATTTCACGTCCACCCAGGAATTCATGGCGAGGCCGGAGCCCGCCAGCGCCCAATCGAGGACGGCCTCACCGCTGTTGCTCCGCAGGCGCGAAACGGCTTGCACCTGCACCGCTTCCCCGGCGAGGCTTACCAGACGCCAGTGCGCTCCCACTCCACGGTAATGCACGCAGTCATGAGTCTCCAATTCTGCCGGTGTCGCGGGCGTGCCGCGGCGCTGGAGATATTCGGGCGCGCCGACTACGACCCGGTAGTCGTCGATCAATTTCCGCATGATCAGTTGCGAACTCCTCGGCGGTCCGATCCGGACGACGACATCGATTCCCTCTTCAATCAGCTCGACCATCCGATCCGTTAACTGGAGGTCGATCGACAGCGTCGGATGTTCGCGAACAAGGTCTCGACAGACTGGACCGACATGGATACGGCCGAACGCCACCGGCGCGCTTACCCGCAGCAAACCTTGCGGTTCGACCTGGCCACTCGTCAGTGCCGCCTCGGCCTGGTCAACCTCGGTCAGGATGCGCTGAGCTCTTTCGTAGAAATCCATCCCTTCTTCCGTCAGTGCCAAGCGGCGGGTGCTGCGCGCAATCAAGCGCGTGCCAGTCCGGCGCTCCAGCGCCGCGAGACGCTTGCTGACCACGCTGAGCGCCAAGTCCATTTCCCGCGCGGCTGCGGAAAGGCTTCCCGCTGCGACGACATTGACGAAGGTCCGCAGTTCGTTAATGTCATCGAGCATGAGGACCTCCTGATATTTTCCATTTGGCGGACATTGCCTCCACCCGAGCCCGGATAGTTTTCCGAGTCAAGAACAGCCAGATTCCCTCCAGTAGACGGAGCCGCGAATGATCAAATCTGCAAAGCAGGCTTTGCAACTCGATCGCCGAGAGGCCCTTCAGACCGTCGGCGCGACCGTCGCACTCGCGGCCGCCTCCGGTGCCAGTGGCCTGACCGGCGGCGCCCACGCCGCGACCCCGTCCTTGAACGCATCCGACCGCGCCGGTTTCTGGCCGAACGGTGCCCGGTTGGCCGTGAGCCTTTCACTCATGTTCGAGGGCGGCGGGCAGCCGATCTCGGGCGCTGGCGGCGTCATCCCGGATCCGATCGAGGGGGGCGTCCCGGACCTGCCGACCAACGCATTCTTTGCCTACGGTCATTACGAGGGCATCCCCCGAGTGCTCGATCTCATGGACAAGCACGGGATCAAGCTCTCATCGTTCATGATCGGCAAGGCGGTCGAAACCTCGCCCGATCTCGCTCAGGAGATCGTGCGCCGGGGTCACGAGGCGGCCGCTCACGGCCGGGTATGGGACAATTCCTATCGGCTCCCGCGCGATGAGGAAAAGCGCTTCATCGCCGACAGCGTCGAGACGATCCATAAGGTCACCGGTCAGCATCCGATTGGCTGGAATGCTTACTGGATGCGCAACTCCATCTACATTCTGGAGACGCTGCAGGATCTCGGCTTTCTCTATCACATCGACGAGCCGAGTCACGACGAACCGTTCATCGTCCCGGTGCGCGGGCGGGACTTCGTCACGGTGCCATACACCTTTCACCTGAACGATATCGTGTCTTTTCCCTTCGTGGGCTGGAATCCCGCTGCCTACGAGCAGGCGTTGCGCGATGAGTTCGACCAGCTTTACGAGGAGGGCGCGCATCGGCGGCGCATGATGGTGATCAGCCTGCACGACCGGATCTCCGGCCACGCCGGCAGGGTACGCGCGCTCGACCGATTTCTGACTTACGCGCGGTCCAAGCCTGACGTGTGGTTTGCGCGAAAAGACGAAATCGCGCGCTGGGCTCTCGCCAATCGCAGTGCAACGCCGGTCGTGAAACGCGGTCCGCCGCCGGTCACCGGGCTGCCCGGTTCAGCAACCTGACGTTCCGCCCCGGCCGCTGGAACGGCCAGGCGTGAGGACACTTCTATCTTGAGGAACGGACCAATGAGCATCGATGATTGTGCGCGCTGGCTGAGCCGCGCGACATTGGCCGTCGCGATCATCATGATCGGATGGGGCTTGAGCGTCGTCCTTCGCCAACCTGTCACCACGTGGTTTACCGCATCCGCCACGATTTGGATGGCGCTGCTGTTGATATCCGCTTTTTGGCAGCTACGTGGCTCCTTCACGGCCATTGCGGCGTCGGCGCTGGCCACTGCCGTGGTTGCGCGCCTGTTCAGCATTCTGCGTTTGAACCCCCCGGCCAGCATCGCCGGTTTGAGCGCTCAGGATCTCGACCTGCAGGTCGCGACGGGCCCGGGCGTGCCGGGCTTCGAGCTTCTGGGTTGGTTTCTCGGCGCTCTTGTGTTCGTCCATTTTATCCTGCGGGCCGCATCCGCCGCAGCACCGGCGGATTCGCGAGAAGTATCGCTCAATGCGTTGGCACTGACGTTCATTAGAGTCTATGTCGGGTTGATGCTCGTCCCTCATTTCGGAAGTCACATCCTCGGCGGGCCGTTTCAATTCAAGATCTACACGCTGTATTTTGCCAGCCTGGGCATGCCTCTGCCTGCCATGCAGGTCGCGCTCGCCGGGTCGATCGAGCTCATTTGCGCGATCGGCCTCACCTTGGGACTCTTCACGCGCCCCGTTGCCTTGCTTGGATCGGTGTA
>VAZU01000346.1 GCA_005884745.1 Alphaproteobacteria bacterium | reverse complement strand
TCGGAGCGAGATCGATCTCGCGGATGGATGTCGGAGTTGCCATGGCGATCCCCGAGGAGCGGCCGCGTTTGTGCCGCTATGTCTCCGGGCCTCCCGACACAGCCATCACGTGCCAGGCCGATCTTGCAACGCTTCGTTGACGCCGCAGCCGCGCGCTCGGACGCGGGCGACCCCCTACCGCAGCCGCTCCAGGATGCTCACGTAATTGGCGACCGCGGCGCCGCCCATGTTGAAGATGCCGGCGAGCGAGGCGTCCTTGATCTGCATGGCGGCGGCGGTGCCGGTGAGCTGCATCGACGCGAGCGCGTGCATCGACACGCCGGTCGCGCCGATGGGGTGCCCCTTGGCCTTGAGTCCGCCCGAAGGATTGATCGGCAATTTGCCGTTCTTCTCGGTCAAACCCTCGCGGATCGCGGCGGCGCCCTGGCCTTCGCGAACGAGGCCCATTGCTTCGTATTCGATCAATTCGGCGATGGTGAAGCAGTCGTGGGTCTCGACCAGCGACAGATCGCCGAGCTGCACGCCGGCGCGTGCGAGCGCCCGCCGCCACGCCTCGCCGCAGCCCTCGAATTTCACGATGTCGCGCTTCGACATCGGCAGGAAATCCTGGACGTGCTCGGCGGCGCGGAACACCACCGCCTTGTCCATTTTCAGCGCGGTCTCGATATCGGCGAGCACCACAGCGGCGGCACCGTCGGACACGAGCGAGCAATCGGTGCGCTTGAGCGGCCCGGCCACATAGGGGTTTTTCTCGCTCTCGGCGCGGCAGAACTCGTAGCCGAGGTCTTTTCGCATTTGCGCGAACGGATTGCCGACCCCGTTCTTGTGGTTCTTGGCCGCGATCCTGGCCAGCGCGTCGGACTGGTCGCCGTATTTCTGGAAATAGGCTCCCGCGATCTTGCCGAAGATGCCGGCAAAGCCGCCCTCGATATTGGCCTCCTCGCGGACATAGGAGGCCTTGAGCAGGTTCCTGCCGATTTCGGCCGCGGGCGTCGTGGTCATCTGCTCGACGCCGACGACGAGCACCAGGCGCGACGCATTGGCCTCGATCGCCCGGATCGCCTGATGCACCGCGGCCGAGCCGGTCGCGCAGGCGTTCTCGACCCGGGTCGCGCGCTTGAAGCGCAGATCGGAGGCGGCCTGGAGCACCAGCGAGGCGGTGAAATCCTGGGCCGAGAAGCCGCCATTGAAATGGCCCAGCATGATTTCGTCGATGTTCTTCGGCTCGACCCCGGCGTCGGCGAGCGCCTCCTGGGCGACCCGCACGATCAGGCTCTCGACCGTTTCGCCTTCGAGCTTGCCGAACGGCGTGTGGGCCCAGCCAACGATGCAGGCGGTCATGACGGTCTCCTCGGGCGAGCTTCGCCGAAATTTAGACGCTTTCCTGGGCGATGGCGACCCATGCGCCGGCGGATCGCGGCGGCTTTGCGTTCGATCCGTGCTTTCGCCTAGATAGCGACGTCCATCGCAAATGTCATCGCCCTGCCCGCATGGGCCGCGATGATTCCGCGCCGTGAACCCCGTGCCGATCCGCGCGTTGCGAATCGGCACGCGGAACCGGATGTTCCCGAGGCCGAATCGATTGGACCCTTCCGTGCATTGGTTGCGTAATCGCCGACTGACCCGAATCTCGACTGCCGCGGTTTTGGCCGCCGCGTCGGCAGTGCTCGCCGTCCATTCCGCATCCGCCGAAGCGCTGCTGCTGGTCGAGGTCGATACCGGCAAGGTACTGCACGCCGAGAACGCGACCTATCCGTGGTATCCGGCTTCCGTCACCAAGCTGATGACCGCCTATGTGACGCTGCGCGCGGCCCGGGAGGGGCGGATCACGCTGGATACGTTGATCAACGTGTCGGACCACGCCGTCGCCCAGCAGCCGACCAAGATGGGATTCCGGGCCGGCACCCAGGTCACCGTCGACAATGCCCTCAAGATGATGATGGTGAAATCCGCCAACGACATGGCGGTCACCTTGGCCGAGGGCGTCGGCGGCTCGATCGAAAATTTCGCCGGCGAGATGAACCGCGCGGCGCAGCGGCTGGGAATGACGCAATCGAGCTTCGTCAACCCCAACGGATTGCCCGACGAGAATCAGGTCACCTCGGCGCGCGACCTCGCCATCCTGGCGCGGGCGCTGATCCGGGAATTCCCCGAATACGATCTCTATTGGCACATCCCGGCGATCAAGCTCGGCAAGCGGGTCATGCGCAATTACAACACGCTGATCGACCGCTATCCCGGCGCCGACGGGATGAAGACCGGGTTCATCTGCTCGGCCGGGTTCAACCTGGTGGCGACCGCGACGCGCGGCAACAAACGCCTGATCGCGGTGGTGCTGGGCGCGCCCTCCTCCAGCGTGCGCGCGGTGCAGGCCGCGCAGCTGCTCGAGAAGGGTTTCGGCACCCATCCGCTGTCATGGCTGCTGCCTTCGCTCGGCACGGTCGATGCGCTCGTCCCGATCGCGGCGTCTCCTCCCGACCTCCACGAGGCGATGTGCGGCAAGCACCGTCACCGTCCGGCGGCGGAGACCGAAGAGGAGCCGGCCGACACCTCCAATGATCCGGACGCGGCCTCGGCCTATGCGGCCATGAACCAGAGCCTGCGCGCCCAGAAGGTCGTGCTGGGCCCGCTGATCCCCTCCATGCCGCCGATCGAGGTGTTCGTCGGCGCCAGCAAACCGCGCCCGCGGCCCGTGGTCGCGCGCTCCTCGGCCTCCGGCGATGCCGCGGTTCCGGCGGCAAGCGCCACCAAGAAACCCGCGGCCACGAAACCCGCCGCGGCCAAGCCCGCTGCGGCCAAGAAGCCGAGCACGGTCGCGGCGCCTTCCTCCCCCAAACCACCGCCCCGGCCGGGCTCCTGACCGCGCGCCGGTTTCGTGAAATAGTGCGCGGGCGAACGGCGCTCCGAAAGAAGCGCCGGCGGCTTGGCGGGGGAACGTCATGGGATGGATCGCGCGACTGAAGGGCGACGTCACCTTCCTCCGGGGCGCCTTGCGCGCGCTCAGGATGACGACGCCGATCGCCAAGCATCCGACCCGGGTATTCCCCATCGTGGTCGAGGAGCTCGCGGAGAAATTCGGCGACGCGCCGGCCTTGCTTTCGGCCCGCGAGCACCTGAGCTATCGCGAGCTTTCCGAGCGCGCCAACCGCTATGCGCGCTGGGCGCGCGCAAACGGCCTCGCCAAGGGCGAGACCGTTTGCCTGCTGATGCCGAACCGCCCCGAATACATGGCGATCTGGCTCGGCATAACGAGCGTCGGCGGCGTGGTGGCGCTCGTCAACACCAATCGCCCAAGCACGTGATCGTCGCGGCGGAGCTCGTGCCCGCGCTTCTCACCGCCCGCGATCGGCTGAAGACCGCCGCCAAGATCTGGACTCACGGAGCGGACGGGGAATTTCCCCGGATCGACCTCGCGGTCGCCGATTGCTCGGCCGAGAACCTCGCAGGCGGGGAGCGCATCGCGCTCACGATCGAGGACCGCGCGCTCTACATCTACACCTCGGGCACCACCGGCTTGCCGAAGCCCGCGAACATCAATCACTACCGGCTGATGCTCGCGACCCACGGGTTCGCCGGCGTCATGGACGTGAAGCCGACCGACCGCATGTACGACGCGCTGCCGATGTATCACACCAACGGCGGCGTCGTGGCGACCGGCGCGACGCTGCTACGCGGCGGTTCGGTGGTCATCCGGGAAAAATTCTCGGCGCGCGAGTTCTGGGACGACGTCGTTGCGTGGGATTGCACGCTGTTCTTCTACATCGGCGAGCTGTGCCGATATCTGACCAATTCCCCGGTGAGCCCGAACGAGACCAGGCACCGGATTCGGCTGTGTTGCGGCAATGGCTTGCGCCCGGACGTGTGGCCGGATTTTGCCCGGCGCTTCCGCATCCCGCGGATTCTCGAGTTTTACGCCGCCACCGAAGGCAACGTCTCGACCTTCAATTTCGAGGGCAAGCCCGGCGCGGTCGGCCGCATTCCCTGGTTCATGGCGCACCGCTTTCCGACGAAAATCGTAAAATTCGACGTCGAGAAGGAGCAGCCGGTGCGCGATGCGCGGGGTTTCTGCGTCGAATGCCCGCCGAACGAAGCCGGCGAGGCGATCGGAAAAATCCTCAACGATCCCTCGAAGCCCGCGAACCGCTTCGAAGGCTATGCGGTCAAGGCGGAGACCGAGAAAAAAATCCTGCGCGACGTGTTCGAAAAGGGCGACATGTGGTTCCGCACCGGCGATCTTTTGCGCAAGGACGAGCAGGGCTATTTCTATTTCATCGATCGCATCGGCGACACCTTCCGCTGGAAGGGCGAGAACGTCTCGACCTCGGAAGTGTCCGAGGCGATCACCGGATTTCCGGGCATTGCCGAAGCCAACGTCTACGGCGTCGGCATCCCGAACAGGGACGGCCGCGCCGGCATGGCGGCGCTCGTCGCCGACGGCGATATCGACCTGAAAGCGCTGCGCGAGCACCTGGTTCAGCGCTTGCCGGATTACGCCCGGCCGGTGTTCCTGCGCATCCGCGACGAGCTCGACGTCACCGGCACGTTCAAGCAGAGGAAGATCGACTTGGTGCGCGAGGGCTTCGATCCGTCGGCGACGACCCACGCGATGTTTTTCCATGATCCGGAGGCGCACGCCTTCGTGCGGCTGGACGGGCCGCTCCGCGACCGCATCGTCGCCGGCGCGGTGCGGGTGTGATGCGCGCGGCCGAGAGCATTGCGAGCCCCGAGGAGGTGCTCGCGTTCTGGCGCGCGGCCGGGCCGGCAAAATGGTTCGAGCGCGAAGAGGCCTTCGACGCCGAGATCCGCGCCAGGTTTCTTGCGACCTATGAGGCCGCGGCAGCCGGCCGGCTCGACGATTGGCAAACGACGCCGGACGGCACGCTGGCGCTCCTCATCCTGCTCGATCAGTTTCCCCGCAATCTGTTCCGGGGCGAGGCGCGCGCGTTCGCAACCGATGCGGCGGCGCGCGCGATCGGCGAACGAGCGATCGCGAGGGGCATCGACCAGCTATTCCCAGTGCCGGAGCGCCGTTTCTTTTATCTGCCGCTGATGC
>VAZU01000343.1 GCA_005884745.1 Alphaproteobacteria bacterium | reverse complement strand
CCAAAACGAGATATTCCTAGGAGAGCGGGATAACCGTGGTTAACATGGGCGGCGTCCATGCAAGTAGGCTATCGCGTGAGCCCGTTGGGGCATTTGTTGCTCGCGATCGCGTCCTTGGAGTTTGCCAAGGAACAGCCGGCGGTTGGCGCCGAAACGCGCCGAAAGATCGCCATCGCCCTCGCGAGCGCACGACAGGACCTGGCGAAGCTCAAGGGGAAAGCGCAACGACGTTCGCGAAAAAACAAACAGCGGTAGGGCGGATAAGCTCACACCCGCGAAAGGGGGCCGAAGCGTGGCCGCCGATGGCGCATCATCCAACGTTCGGCATTTCGAAGCTGAATTGTTTGAGCACGGCGGGATCGTCGGTTCGCTTCGACGCATCGAGGATTTCGATGCCGACGATGCGGCCTTCGGCATCGTAATCGACCACGATGCCGTCAGCCACCTCCTCGCTTTCCTGGATGGGGCGGTCGGTCAGGTTGAGGTAGACCGCGTCCGCTCCAGCATCCACTCTCACGCGCATGGTCTTGTCCTGTCAAAATAGGCGGTGATCACGTAGTCGGGATCATCCGCCGGCGTCACGACGAGCAGCATGATGTGGCGAGCCGGCAGACACTTGAGGTACAAACGTCTATTCCGCTTCGTTTCCACGGTGTCCGGATTACGGATCGCCTCCTCTACCCATGCCTTGTCGATACCTCGACGCGCCAACTGAAATTCCGCGTGCTCGTCGTAGCGGATCATCGGTGGCGAGTTTTCGGTGCCGTTACAGCGCCTTGTTGCTCGCCTTGACGGCCGCGGCGTCGACGTAGACCTCGGCGCCCAGGTCCAAAAATTTCTCCAACATCTCGGCCATCCCGGCCTCCTTGTCATTGAGGGTGGCCGCGTAGTCGCGCACGTCCTGCGTGATCTTCATCGAGCAGAATTTCGGCCCGCACATCGAGCAGAAATGCGCGACCTTGTGCGCCTCCTTGGGCAGCGTCTCGTCGTGGAAGGCGCGCGCGGTCTCCGGGTCGAGCGAGAGGTTGAACTGGTCCTCCCAGCGGAAATCGAAGCGCGCGCGGGAGAGCGCGTCGTCGCGCAGCTGCGCGGCCGGATGGCCTTTTGCCAGATCGGCGGCGTGCGCCGCGATCTTATAAGCGATCACGCCCTCTTTGACGTCCTCGCGGTCGGGCAGGCCGAGATGCTCCTTCGGCGTCACGTAGCAGAGCGTCGCGGTGCCGAACCAGCCGATCATCGCCGCGCCGATCGCCGAGGTGATGTGGTCGTAGCCGGGCGCGATGTCGGTCGTCAGCGGCCCCAGCGTATAGAACGGCGCCTCGCCGCATTCCTTGAGCTGTTTCTCGACGTTGATCTTGATCTTGTGCATCGGCACATGGCCGGGGCCCTCGATCATCACCTGGCAGCCCTTGGCCCAGGCGATCTTGGTCAGCTCGCCCAAGGTCTCGAGCTCGGCGAATTGCGCCGCGTCGTTGGCGTCGGCGATCGAGCCGGGGCGCAAGCCGTCGCCGAGCGAGAACGACACGTCGTACTTGCGCATCAGGTCGCAGATCTCCTCGAAGCGCTCGTACAGGAAGCTCTCCTTGTGCCGCGACAGGCACCATTTGGCCATGATCGAGCCGCCGCGCGACACGATGCCGGTGACGCGGCGGGCGGTCAGCGGCACATAGGCGAGCCGCACGCCGGCATGGATGGTGAAATAATCCACGCCCTGCTCGCATTGCTCGATCAGCGTGTCCTTGTAGACCTCCCAGTCGAGCTTGACCGGATCGCCGTCGACCTTTTCGAGCGCCTGATAGATCGGCACGGTGCCGATCGGCACCGGGGCATTGCGCAGAATCCATTCGCGCGTGGTGTGGATGTTGCGGCCGGTGGAGAGATCCATCACGGTGTCGGCGCCCCAGCGGATCGCCCACACCATCTTTTCCACCTCCTCCTCGACCGAGGAGGTCACCGCCGAATTGCCGATGTTGGCGTTGATCTTGGTGAGGAAATTGCGGCCGATGATCATCGGCTCGAGCTCGGCATGGTTGATGTTCGAGGGAATGATGGCGCGCCCGCGCGCGACTTCCTCGCGCACGAACTCCGGCGTTACGAACGGCGGAATGTCGGCGCCGAAGCTCTCGCCGTCGGCGAGCGCGTTTTCCGCGCGCTCGAGCATGCGCTTGCGCCCGAGGTTCTCGCGCTCGGCGATGTAGATCATCTCCTTGGTGATTACGCCGGCGCGCGCCCATTCGAGCTGGGTCAACGGCTTTGCGCCGGTGCCGCGCAGCGGCGCATGCCGGCGCTCGAACTCGCGCTCCAGCCGCGTGCCGGCGTTGCCGTTGTCCTCGGGCTTGACCGTGCGACCCGCGTAGGGTTCGACGCCGCCGCGCTCGCGCACCCAGGCTTCGCGGGTGCGCGCGAGACCTTCCGTCACCTCGATGCGGACCGCCGGGTCGGAATAGGGCCCGGAGGTGTCGTAGACCGGCAGCGGCGCCTCGCCGGAGCCCTCGGACAGCCCGATCTCGCGCAGCGGCACCCGCAGGTCCGGCGCCCCGTCAGGCGTCGCATAGATTTTCCGCGAGGCCGGAAGCGGGCCCGTCGTCA
>VAZU01000342.1 GCA_005884745.1 Alphaproteobacteria bacterium | reverse complement strand
CTTGTCGGTGATCTCCTCGCCCGCCTCGACGTAGATCTCGCCGGTCTTCGGGTTGACGAGGTCCTCGGCGATGTAATGGCCGATGAGCTCCTCGTCGGTCATCCGCAGCGCCTTGAGCCCGCGCTCCGCGAGCTGGCGCGCCTGGCGCACGGTGATCTTCTTTCCGGCTTCCACGACAACTTTGCCGCTGTCGGCGTCGACGAGGTCGTTGACCGCCTTGTAGCCCTTCAGCCGGTTGGCATCGAAGGGAACCCGCCAGCCGTCCTTGCTGCGCTTGTAATGGACCTGGCGATAGAAGGTGTTGAGGATCTCCTCGCCGTCCATGCCGAGCGCATAGAGCAGCGACGTCACCGGAATCTTCCGCCGCCGGTCGATGCGCGCATGCACGATGTCCTTGGCGTCGAATTCGATGTCGAGCCAGGAACCGCGATAGGGAATGATGCGGGCGGCGAACAGCAGCTTGCCCGAGGAATGGGTCTTGCCCTTGTCGTGATCGAAGAACACGCCGGGCGAGCGGTGCATCTGGCTGACGATGACCCGCTCGGTGCCGTTGACGATGAAGGTGCCGTTGGACGTCATCAGCGGGATGTCGCCCATGTAGACATCCTGCTCCTTGATGTCCTTTACCGAGCGAGCGCCGGTTTCCTCGTCGATATCGAACACGATCAGCCGCAGCGTCACCTTGAGCGGCGCCGCATAGGTCATGCCGCGCTGGCGACACTCGTCGACGTCGTATTTGGGCGGCTCGAATTCATAGCGCACGAACTCGAGCATGGAAGTATTGGAGAAGTCCGAAATGGGAAATACGGACTTGAATACCGCCTGGAGCCCCTCGTCCGGACGTCCACCTTCCGGCTCGGCGATCTGCAGGAATTGGTCGTAAGACGCCTTCTGAACCTCGATGAGGTTCGGCATCTCGGCCACTTCCTGGATCTTCCCAAAGAACTTGCGGACGCGCTTGCGACCGGTGAACGTCTGCGCCATTGTTTCAGGTCTCTCGGTTTCGTCGCACTGGCGACGCATCCCCGACGGCCTCGCCCCACGATTCATGGGCGATTGCGCCGGGAGGGATCATTTCGCGGCAAGGCTTGGGCAACAGCCCTGCCCTGTAGACTGATCCGGAGCTTTTCCCCGAATCGGGTGAGATAGCTGCAGGCCATGCAGCGAGCGCGGCGATTCCGGGGTTCTAGCCCCGGAATCACCCCGATTGCCTCACGATTACTTGAGTTCCACCTTGGCTCCCGCCTTTTCGAGCTGCGCCTTGACTTTGGCGGCCTCGTCCTTGCTGACGCCTTCCTTGACGTTCTTGGGCGCCCCCTCGACGAGGTCTTTGGCCTCTTTGAGGCCCAACCCCGTGAGCGCCCGGACTTCCTTGATGACCTCGATCTTCTTGTCGCCGATGGCGGCAAGCACGACCGTGAACTCGGTCTTTTCCTCGGCAGCGGCGGCCGGGGCCGCGCCGGCGCCCGGGCCGGCAGCAACCGCAACTGCGGCGGCGGCCGAAACCCCCCATTTCTCCTCGAGCATTTTGGCGAGCTCAGCCGCCTCCAGCACGGTGAGGTTGCTCAGATCGTCTGCAAGCCTGGATAGATCCGCCATTATATAGGTCCCTTTTCGGTTCGAACCAGTTCCGGTTAAGCCAAAAGCCTCACGCGGCTTCGCCCTTGCTGGCATAGGCCTGAACGACCCGGGCAAGCTGGCTCGCCGGGGCATTGAGCAATCGGGCCAATTTGGTCGCCGGGGCCTGGATCAGGCCCACCATCTTGGCACGCAGCTCGTCCAGCGACGGCAGCGCGGCAAGGGCCTTGACGCCGTCCGGGTTCAGGGCGGTCTTCCCCATCGCCCCGCCAAGGATCACGAACCGTTCGTGGGCCTTGGCGAAGTCGACGGCGACCTTGGGCGCCGCCACCGGATCCCCTGAAAAAGCAATCAGGGTCGGCCCCTTGAGCAGGGGTGCGATGGTAGCGACATCCGTGCCATCCAGAGCGATCCTGGCGAGGCGGTTCTTCGCGACCTTCACCGCGGCACCCGCATGCTTCATCTGCCGACGCAGATTCTGCATTTGGGCAACGGTGAGGCCCGAATAATGAGCAACGACGACGACGTTCGTGGCCTTGAGGGCCGCGTTGAGCGCCGCGACGAGCTCCTTCTTGCCCGCTCGATCCACTGGATCCTCTCTCATCGGCAGCCCTCACCCTTGCGAGACGAGGAAGCCGCCTGGTTGCACCAGCCGCCCCCGCCCTGCTTAAAGCGCGGAAGGGACGGCGCTTCGATGCCCTGCCCCCGGATGCGGCAAAGCCGCCGCCGGTATCGGCTCGAACCGATGCGGGGTGACCCCGAACCGGTCTCACCCGTCTATGCAGGTCCGGCAGGTCCGAGCGCCGAATTCGCTTTCGCTACTCCGGCGCCAAGCCATGCCCCCGGGCTGCGG
>VAZU01000341.1 GCA_005884745.1 Alphaproteobacteria bacterium | reverse complement strand
CACCCGCTTCCATCGCAATTCGATCCACCTCGTCCAGTCGACCGAGGATTTGCGGAGCACATGAATGTTGAAGCCGCCCGAGCCGGCACCTGCGGTTTTTCCACTGCCTGGAACCCTGGCGGCCCCGCCGCAATCCCCGCGAAAGACCACCGAGATGACGAGCACGAATCTGGAGCGATGGTCGCGGGTCAAGCAGCGGCTGCGGGCCGAGGTGGGCGACGACATCTTCTCCAGCTGGTTCGCGCGCATGGATCTCGATGGCCTCGACGACGACGTGGTCCGGCTCTCGGTCCCGACCCGGTTCCTGAAGAGCTGGATTCAGGCGCATTACGCCGAGCGGGTGCTGACCTGCTGGAGATCGGAGCAGCCGCTGGTGCGCCGGATCGAGGTCAGCGTTCGCTCCGCGGTGTTGCGCAACAATTGCACCAAGCCGAAATCGGAGCGCAGTGAACCGGCGCGCGACGGCCAATATCCGATGCAATCCGCGGATCACCGCCACTTCATGGTGCCGGCCGCAACCCAGCAGGAGGCGCTCGGGGGCTCGCCGCTCGATCCGCGCCTCAGCTTCGACCTGTTCATGGTCGGCCGTTCCAACACGCTTGCTCATGCGGCGGCCAAACAAGTCGCCAATGCCCGTCGCGGCGAGGCGGTGATGTTCAATCCGCTCTACATTCACGCCGGAGTCGGGCTCGGCAAGACGCATCTCTTGCAGGCAATCGCCTGGGCCGGAAACGCACGGAACGGCCGCAAGGTGCTGTATCTGACCGCCGAACGCTTCATGTATGGATTCGTGTCCGCGCTGAAGACCCAGACCGCGATCGCATTCAAGGAGGCGCTACGCGCCATCGACGTGCTGGTGATCGACGATCTGCAGTTCCTGCAGGGCAAATCCACCCAAGCCGAGTTCTGCCACACGCTCAACGCCCTGATCGATGCCGGCCGGCAGGTGGTGGTCGCGGGCGACCGCCCCCCGGCCGATCTCGAAAGCCTCGACGACCGCGTCCGCTCGCGGCTCGCCGGCGGTCTCGTGGTCGAGATGGGCTCGCACGAGGAGGAGCTGCGGCTGGAGATCCTCAAGGCCCGCGTCGCGGTGGCGCGGCAGCACCATCCGGGCTTCGACGTGCCCGCCCTGGTCCTGGCGTTCGTGGCCAAGACCATCACCCACAACGGCCGCGACCTCGACGGCGCGCTCAACCGCCTGCTCGCCCACAACAAGCTCACCGGCCACGCCGTGACCCTGGAAATGGCGGAATGCGCCGTGCGCGACCTGGTGCGGCCGCAGGATCCCAAGCGCGTGCGCATCGAAGACATCCAGCGCACCGTGGCGCGGCAGTACAACGTCAGCCGTGCGGATCTGTTGTCCTCGCGTCGCACCGCCAACGTCGTGCGTCCGCGCCAGATCGCGATGTATCTCGCCAAGACCCTGACCTTGCGCTCGCTCCCCGAGATCGGCAGGCGGTTCGGCGGCCGCGACCACACCACGGTGCTGCACGCCGTGCGCAAGATCGAGACGCTGGTCGGCAACGATACGGCCACCGCCGACGAGGTCGAGCTGCTCAAGCGCCTGTTGCAGGAGTAGAGCCCGGGCCAAAAACTCGGGACCGGCGGCCGGCCCCAGGCCGGCTGCCCTTGCTTAAGCCGCGCAGTCACGCCACTTTCAGGCCCCGGCGCCGCATGGGGCCGGGGCTGCGGCGCCCTGCGCGCCCAAGAACCACGCCCAAGCGGGGTCCGTCATGAAAGTCACCGTCGAGCGCGCCCAGCTGTTGCGATCCCTGGGCCATGTGCACCGGGTCGTGGAGCGGCGCAATACCATCCCGATTCTCGCCAACGTGCTGATCCGCGCGGACGAGGCGAAGCTCGCGCTCAAGGCCACCGATCTCGACCTCGAGGTCATCGAGACGATCCCGGCCGAGGTCGGCCCGGCCGGGGCCACCACCGTGCCGGCGCACATGTTCTACGACATCGTGCGCAAGCTTCCGGAAGGCACCCAGATCCTGCTCGAGGCCTCCGGCGACCGCGCGAGCCTCGCGCTGCGCGCGGGGCGCTCGCGGTTTTCCCTGCAGACGCTGCCCGAGAGCGATTTTCCCGATCTTGCCGCCGGCGAGATGACGCACAAATTCGCGCTGGCCGCCAAGGACCTCAAGCGGCTGATCGACAAGACCCAGTTCGCGATCTCGACCGAAGAGACCCGCTATTATCTCAACGGCATCTACTTGCACACCGCCGGCAACGGGCAATCGACGGCGCTGCGCGCGGTGGCGACCGACGGCCATCGTCTGGCGCAGATCGATCTTCCGACACCCCAGGGCGCGATGGGAATGCCGGGCATCATCGTGCCGCGCAAGACCGTCGGCGAGGTGCTGCGGCTGATCGAGGACGGCGAAGCGGAGGTCGGCATCGAGCTGTCGCCGACGAAGATCCGTTTCACGCTCGGCGAAATGGTGCTCACCTCGAAGCTGATCGACGGCACGTTTCCCGACTACGCCCGCGTCATCCCGGTCGGCAACGACAAGAAGCTCACGATCGACAAGGCGGATTTCGCCGCCGCCGTCGACCGCGTCTCGACGGTTTCGAGCGAGCGCGGCCGCGCCGTGAAGCTGGCGCTGTCGGGCAGCAAGCTCGTGCTCTCCGTGACCAATCCGGATTCCGGCAGCGCCACCGAGGAGCTCGAAGTCGAATACGATGCCGAGCCGCTCGATATCGGCTTCAACTCCCGGTACCTGCTCGACATCGCCGGACAGATCGAAGGCGAATCCGCGGTGCTCAAGCTCGCCGATCCGGGCTCGCCGACCTTGATCGAGGACCGCGACGCCAAGGACGCGCTCTACGTGCTGATGCCCATGCGGGT